>JAGGXG010000008.1 GCA_021163175.1 Thermoplasmata archaeon | reverse complement strand
GCTAAAACAGCTTTTTCTATCATTATTGCCTGCGCCTGCATGCTTGTGTCTGATGCGGTCAAAATTTGGGCCGGGTTTTTAGGTGCGATTTTCTCTACCCTTGCATTTTCATTTATGAATACTCTCTCCACCCTGCTGAAATCGAAAGAGCCAAATTTTTGTAGCAATGTAACGGCGAGCTGCGCCGCCTCTCCATTTTCATATGCGTTGTGGATATCGAGATCTGCAATATGGACTGGAACGTAAATGCTTGCTATTGCATCTGGAGCAAACCATGCCATTGTGAGTTCTTCATAATTTTGCAGAGGTATTTTAAAAATCATTGTCGCCTTCTCGCTTCCTTCAGCCATTCCTCGAAGCCCATGCAAGTCATCGATGGTGAGACGCGATATGTTCATCAATTCCTGCACACCAACGCTTGTGTTGAGCCTTCTTTTTATCTCATTCTCCCATTCATAATATTCATAGCATGCCCTTATCTTCGCTCTCTTGCCTTCGCATTCGATAAGCTGAACCCAGAAATTTCCTATCTTTGCTCCTTCTCCCTCTCCAACCTTTATTTTCTCTCCAAATGGAATGGCTCGAGCCATAATCCAGTTTGTTCCTATTTTAGTTATTCTAAAGCCCGCAAGCCCCCCCAGCCTGACAACCTGCCATTTCTTTACATAGCCCTCATAAACTGTATCGAAGGAAGAAGCAATTATTTTTTTATTCATCCTGTTATTCCATAGCATTTTTGGATAGTTTGATTGCACTTCTATTCCGCTTATCTCGCGATAAACAAAATGGAAAGCATCACCTTCAGCTACATAAGCTTTTCTTGGCCCCACAACAAACAAATTTTCTCCTACGCCACAAGCATGCATATCCGAAACTTGCTTCAATCTCTGTATGGCTTCATCCTCATTGCTTGCATTCTCTGCAGCATACAGAAGCCAGTCGAAATCATCCCATGCATGGTGGGTTGGATTTATGTATAGCGTGGGTGAGTCAGCATCTCCATATGCCATGCCTGCATCGCTCATCATCATGCCAGCTTTTATCATGTTCGGCGGCGTGTCGCCTTGGGTTGCTGTTCCTATTATTTTGTGAGCCAGGCGAAATATCCACGGTTCGTTTTTCCACGGATTATGGTATGAATATTCATATCCTTTATCGGCGATGAATAAAACTTGCAGCCCAGGGCGAGAAGGATCACGAACCTTCATCAAAAGGTTGTAGTCTCCCTTTGTTGCATTGTTGGTAACGATGATATCCTTGCATGCATTGGCGAAAGGAACGAAAAGAAGTGTGGCGATTGCTAACGTAAGCAACAATTTCATTGCATATAAATATTTATTATCCTAATAATTTTTTGCATTATGCTTTATTTGATTCGTTACTCTGAAATAGGACTCAAAAGCAGGCGTGTAAGGACAATGCTTGAAAATTTTCTTATAAATGACATCAAAAATGCATGCAAATATTATGGAATGGAGGCGAGCATTAAAAAATTAGATGGAAGGATTGTTATAGAGGGAGAAAAATTCATTGAGGAAATTCTGAAAAGAATTGGAGGCATTAGGTCATTTTCTCCCGTAGCAATGACAGGTGTTGGCATAGATGAAATAACCGAAAAAGCTCTGGAACTGCCCATAAAAGAAAATGAAAGTTTTGCATTACGTGTTAGAAAGGCTGGAAAGCATAGTTACGCAAGCAGAGATGTGGCAATAATTGTTGGAGATGCAATAAGAATAAAGAGGAAGGCAAAGGTTGATTTGGAAAATCCAATGCATGAAATTTTCATTGAGATAAGGCAACAGCATGCATTCATTTTTGATAGAATTATCGATGCAATAGGAGGCATGCCGTATGGTAGCCAGGGAAAAGTCCTCGCATTTATAGAAGGCAATGATGATTTAAAGGCAGCATGGCTCATGGTGAGGCGTGGTTGTCACGTCGATTTTTCTCTGACAGAAGATTTTGAAAAGGAAATAAAAGAAATGATGAAATGGCGCCGCCATACCATATTTTATTGTAACAGCATGCATGAGACAGAAAAATTAGCATTGCAAAATGGAGCAAAGGCGATTGTTACGGGCAAAGAAAATTTCATTAAACTTTCTATCCCTGTATTCTATCCATTGCTTGGAGAGGAATATTTAAGGAAAGAGGTATGGCAATAGTATGGCAAATTCATTTCTCTACAAGCCTGGCTTTTTTGATCTCAAAAATTCCTCTTGTCCCATTCCATTTTTTCTCAGCTTCCAGAATCTCAATCCTCTTTTTATACATGGGGCAATCCAGAACGAGCGTTTCATACTCGCCGCCCTCACCCCCCATGTTTATTTTATATTTATCCGCAACTTTTTCCATCTTTTTAAACACATCGCCATCTATAATCATTCCAAGAAAATTTTCATCCAAGCCTTCAGCTGCTACGGCGTCGATGGCAATAACAAAGCCTGCATCAATCATTTCTTTTAGCAATCGCTTTTGATTTTTGTGCCATAAGGGCATGAAGGATTTTACTCTCGCTTCATGACATATTTTTTCTATTCTCGTTCTCTGATATTCGCTTGCTATCGCCCCGCTAACGACGCCCTCGACGCCCGCTTTTAAGATCAGCTCTTTTAGATCCCCCAGCTCCTTTTCCTTTTCTGCATCGCTTTCTTTCATGAGCAATGGTAAGCTAATGCTTTCTGCAATCATTGGTATGAGGTGAACATTCTCGCCATGATACATCCATGACAATTTTTTTGGAGCAATTGCAATCAAATGACTTATTTCCCATCCCCACTGCTTTGTTATATAGCATGCATACAATGAATCTTTTCCTCCAGAAATCAGGCATGCAACCCTCATTTTACATCATGCTCATCAACAATCTCTCCAAATAGCTCTTCTATTAAATCTTCAAGCGTCACTATGCCAAGCGTTTTTCCTTCTTTTGATTGTATTATTGCCATATGAATCTTTCTTCTCTGCATTTCCCTTAAAACATCATCTATTTTCATTCCAGGATTTATTTTCAGAATATCCCTCATTATCTCTTTCACCTTCATTTTTCCATCTTTAAGTAAAGCATCTTTAACATGAACCATTCCGACTATGTCATCTAAATTGTCTCTATAAACTGGAAATCTTGAATAGCCTGTTTCCACAGCTTTTTTTATAAGCTCTTCTATTGTAACATCCTCGTGCAAACAAACCATTTTTTCTCTGGGAACATACACTTCTATAGCTCTCGTTTCATCGAAATCAAAAACTTCTTCGACAAGCTCCTTTTCATCTTTTTCTATTGTTCCATATTTTACGCCCAAGTCGAGCATTGCCTTTATCTCATTTTCAGTTACAATTGTCTTCCTTCCTTCCTTTTTTCCCAAAACAGAAACAATGGTATTCGATATGTGTGAAAATGCTTTTGCAACTGGATAAAATATTTTTCTTGTAGCCCATAAATATTTGGATATTTTTAGTGCAAAATCTGTATTGTTTATACCAAAAGATTTTGGAGTTGCCTCTCCAAATATTATGATTAGTAGTGTCATAAGCGCTGTTGCAATTCCAACGCCAGCATTGCCAAAAATGTGAATGGCTAAGCTTCCCGCAAGAATACTTGCTGAAATGTTAACGATGTTATTTCCGACAACTATTGCACTTATAACTTCATCTGGTTTTTCAAGCAGGCTCCTCAAAATTTTTGCATTTTTGTCGCCATTCAATGCTCTCTCTTCTATGGTTATGCGATCAGCTGAAACGAAAGCCATCTCAGCACTTGCAAAAAATGCTGAAAATAAAATCAAAATGACTATTAAAATAACAACTAATATCCATATCATGCTTCTTTTGTCCCTCCGTAAAATTCAATGCCCTTCATTTATTGGTGGAATAACTGCTATACTTTATAAAAATTTCGGCATTTCTGGAAGCTCTGCCAGATATTTTTTAAAGCTTTTTGGCCAGTTTTCTGGCTCCAGCCCTTTCTGAGCAAGGAACGATACCATCCATCTTTCCAGGCCTATTCCAGAGCATCCGCTCCACAATGTGCTGCGCTGCCCCTTTATATTGAATGCCTTCGTATATTTTTCGCCCACTATTGAAATATTCTGGAATTCGAGCCACTCCTTGCTTCTATCCCCTCTGTAAGGGAGCCATGCCTCGAAGTCTATTGTGCCTTTTGCCTCTTCCTCTTCTATGCCTACGATGCCGGCCTGCTGCATGTAGAATGGCGTTACCCTTGCCATCCTCCATTCCAAGTCAAGAATATCGTTGAATACATGTTTATAGCGGGCTATCAACTTTTCTCTCAATTCAAGCAATTGCTCTTTCGTGCCAATATACACAACTTCAATGCGATGAAATTCATCAACACGCTCTATGCCATGCTTGCCACCAGCTTCATATCTATCTGAAGGCACACTATGCTCGAACAAAAGCAATGGCAAAGCATCTTCGCCAATCGTTTTTCCTGCTAAGGAGGCATATATATTTGGGCATTGTGCATATACAACTCCTTCTTTTGGCGGCTTTAGATTTTTCAATAGCTCATCTGTTGGCACTTCTTTCGTTATCTTAACCAGATCAATGAAATGCTCCCATTGCTGCTCATCCCTGCTTTTTGGCTCGCAAATGTAATAAATCTCACCTGGCATACCTTCCAGATGTCCTGTCTTAAGCCATGTGTCAAAAGAGACATGCATCGGTTCTATAACCTCCTTAAAGCCAAGAGGCAAAACGACTTCCTGCAAAGCAATTTTTTCCATAGCCCGTATGATGGCAGCAGCAGGCGGCATGTAAAACCATTTTCCTTTTCCAAGTAGCTTTATCCAACCCCGTTTTTGCATTTCTTCGGATGGATCACCATTCCATACCGGTTCCTTTTCCTCACTTTTCCACAAAAGCTGCCAGTATTCTTTCTTGCCCTCATAATACTGCTTTTCAATCTTTTCTTTCAGCAATCTTATCATTCTGTCAACATAGTTGCGACGCATGAATTCCTCTTCCTTGTCAACTATTTTCATTATTGCAACATCGTCTTTAAATTCGAGATCTGCAAATGGAATCGAAACGCTTTTCAATGGCTTTTTATCAAGCTTTATTTTTATTGTATATTCATTTAGCATCATTTCTCTTACTCCCACTCTTCTTTTTCCAAGAAGCATGGCAAGCTTTTTATGGATGCGGAGAGCCCATTCATGGGCTCGCCTTTCTTTGCTAACTATTTCAATGAAAATTTTGTTGTCCTGCTGCCTAAATTCCTTCAATTCAAAATTCCCGAGCTTTTTTATTTCTTCCTCGATGCCCTCCAAATCCGCTTCCTTACTCAATGTTATGCTGAATTTCAAATCATATTCCATGTTGTTATAGGCATGCATTTTAAAAAATAATTGCCATAATAATTTCATGGGTTGAGTTGATGGCAGCAGAGAACACCATAAGCAATTTTGTATTTGAAGGATGAGATGAAAATTTCATTAAGATTGGATTGAAGTTCCCGAACTTCTTGGATTATTTTTTGCTACTGCTCTGAAGAGACCACACCATCAATTATTTAAATACCTTTTCAGATATTTTTATAACTATGGAGATTGCTAATGTGCTGGCAGATCATTCGGAAATAGTTCTTGCTTATCTATTTGGTTCTATTGCGAGAGGGGAAGCAGGAAAGCATAGTGATGTGGATATCGGAATTTTACTTTCATACAATTTTAAACCAGATAGGTTTTATGAGGTAAAGATTGCGGAAGAAATAGAAAAGAAGAGCGGAATTAAAAATGTTGAAGTGACGATTTTGAATGATAAGAAACTCTCTTTTCTAAATCAAGTTTTGAGATACGGAAAAATTCTTTTTTCCCGTGATGAAATGGCGAGAATAAATTTTGAGACCACTATAACGAAAAAATACATAGATTTAAAACCCTATTTTGAAGAATATAATAGAATGAGGAGATTTTATGATCGATAAAGATTTGATAGAAGCAAAGTTTGATATAATCGAAAGAAACTTGCATTTTATAAGAAGTTATTATGAAGGAAAGACAGCAGAAGAAATAGAAGAAGATTACAGAGATTATCAGGCATTGAAATTTTCTTTATTTGAGATAGTGGAGGCATGCATTGATATAGCAAACCATGTCATTGCAGCAGAGAGATTTGAAAGAGCCGAAGAATATTCCCAGATGTTCATTGTATTGGGAAAGAATAATGTTATATCAGAAAAGCTGGCTGAGAAATTAAGCAATATGGCAAGGTTCAGAAATTTATTGGTACACAGGTATGGAGAAATCAAAGCTCAGCGTTTGATGGAAATAGTGAAAGAAGATTTGAATGATATTGTTGAATTTGTAAAAGAAGTGAAAGAGTTTATGGAGGAGTAACTCGCCCAGCAAATTATATATTCCTCATGCTATTTTACACCCATGAAAATATTTATTGATACCGCCGACTTGGATGAAATAAAAGAAGCTGCATCATGGGGGATTTTAGATGGTGTGACAACGAATCCATCATTGATTAAAAAAGCTGTTGAAAAGATGAAAGCGAGAGGAAAGCAAATAAGCATGGAGGATTATATAAAGGAAATATGCAGGAGTGTAGATGGGCCTGTTAGCCTTGAAGTAAAAGGAAGAAGATATGATGAAATGGTTAGAGAGGCAAAAATTTTGTATGAGAAATTTAATGGAGTAAACAACAACGTCGTCATAAAGATACCAATAAATACAGCATTTTCTCCAGATGACGAGCAATTTGAAGGAATAAAGGCGATAAAAGAACTTGAAAGCTTTGGTATACCAACGAACGCTACCCTTGTTATGACTCCAGAGCAGGCTTTGCTGGCAGCAAAAGCAGGAGCAAGTTATGTAAGCCCTTTTTTGGGTAGAGTAGATGACTTCATAAGGAAAAATATTGGAATAAAGCATGGCAAGATGGATTACTGGGATTATGAGGCAATTGAGTTAATCGAGCAGGAAGAAAGGAAGAAAAATATCGAAAAAGGATATGAAGGTGTTGCAGCCATAAATTACGGAGATAATGGCATATATAGCGGCGTTGAGCTTGTGTATGATGTAATAGAAATATACGAAGCCTATGGATATGAAACAAAAATAATTGCAGCAAGCATAAGAAACGCCCGCCAGGTGAGGCAGGTGGCGATGCTGGGCGTGGATATCGCAACCATACCTTTTATAGTGATAAAGGAAATGATAAGTCATTATAAAACAATGGAAGGAATGAAGAAATTCAGCGAGGATGTTGTGGAGGAATACGAGGAAATATTCAAATCATAAATTGCCAATCCATGAAATGTCTATTTTTCCAAATTCCTCCTCAATAATTTTTAATTTTTTTTCTTCCTTTATGTTTATCCATGGTTTTATTCTCTCTACCCTTTTAGCAGTAGTATATGTGTCCCAGGGTACAAGTAAAAGAGGAATTTTATTTTCATCAGCTTTCTCTATTATTCTGCTTGGGGGCACAATATTGTTTGTTAATACTATGCAGGAAGTATTGTCTTCAATTGAAGCTATAATCATATCTGTTCTATCTCCACTTGTTATTATTAGTTTTTTGGGCTTGCTGAAAAGAGGATTCTTTATAGCATCAGATATACTCATTGCTCCTATGAAAACATTCTCTATTTCATTCTCCATGCCATCTTCTCCAGCAATTATTTTTGCAAACAGTTGCTCGGCAACAAATTTGGCTGTAAATGTGGCTAATTCTTTTAGATAGGGAATGATTCCTAGAATTCTTATTCCTTCATCCTCAAGCTTTTTTGAATTTATTTCCTCCCAATCTTCTTTATTCCTTACTTTATTCAATATGGCCCCTATTATTCTAACACCTTTTGCATCAGCTATTTCCTTGCATCTTACCGCATCATCAAAGATATTTTCGTCTGTTCCAGAAAGAATCAGAAGCATTGGTGCATCAAGATATTTTGATATTGAAAAACTGTCCAATCCAACAGAGGTTCCATATACGATGTCTTTGCAACCTTCTATAAAAACAATGTCTTTTCCATTGCTGATTTTTTCAAAACTCTCTCTAACTTTTTCCGCTATGCTTTTTTTATCATACATGTACATTAGTTTAGAATGTTCAAATC
>JAGGXG010000157.1 GCA_021163175.1 Thermoplasmata archaeon | reverse complement strand
GCATTTCATGATATTCACACCCTTCCTTTTCTTCTTTTCCATTTTCCTTATCCTCATCGTTCTATGGATTCCAAATGGAAAGAGCCTGAATGAAAGACTCCATGAACTGATATTTGGAGAAGTTCGTTTACCTGCCTCCAGAATCATTCTGTACACAATGGCTATGTTTATTCCCTTTCTTTTATTCACATCCTTTTTCTCTTTTGATCATGCTCGATTGGATGAAAGTAAAGAAATACCTGTTTTCAACCCTTCTATGGTTAAAGTTAGAGCCATAGCATTTTTTTCTAACGGAAATGCAATTGATAAAAAAATATTCGATATAGATAGTGGGAGGGGAGAAACAATAAAAATAAATGGAATGGGAGAGATTTATGTATATTCTTCACCATTCTGGCTTTTCATCCCGAAAGGCGTCGTGCAGTTCTTTTATAATATTAATCCGAGATTTTGCATCATCATGGCATCTTTGATATCTTCCATTTTACTCTCTTTCATTTCATCTCTTCTCCTCATCATAACAAGCACTTTATATGACAGCTATGTAAGAATGAAAGCCTACTCGGTATATGCAACAATGTATTCGAAAATTAAACTGCTTAAGCTATACTCATTTTCATCTTTTCTTTCATATTTATTCAAAAAAGCAAAAACATGGCTGCATGAATTTTATTTATGGGGAGAAATTAGCAAAAGAACATATTATTTAATTTTGCTTTATCTTCCATTTTCGTTTTTCCTGATTGATGGGTTCTCCAATTTATTTATGATAAGCATTCTATCCACCATGTTTGTTTCTTTTGTTGCTTTCTTTTTTAATGCAAGATCCAAGAATGATGCTGCCTTCCTATCATTTTTTTCTTCCATGCTTTATTCCTCCATTTTTGTTGGAAAAGGTATAACATATGTTGAGAAATATATGGTGGCGAGATTCATTCAATTTCTGGCAGTGGCAACACTTTTATCATTGATTTTATTCATTATCATGTTTTCCATAATGCTTATCCTCTTTTACATAATGAGAGTGATCATTGAAAAAGTGGATCCTGTTACAATGATAGAGGTGACTGCATGAATTTATATTGGCGCATCCTAAGAATCGTATTCACAATAAAAAGAAAAATAAGAATGCTATTCAACTCTGAAAAAAGAAAAGAAAGAAAGATGAGGAGCATGCCAGTATATTTTGAGGATACTGGCGAATTCGTCGGCAGGGTCAAAAAATTAATATGGAATGCAAGTGGAGAAGTAATAGGATATGAAATAGAGGACGATGCCAAACAAATCTTATATTTCCCATCCGATGCCTTTCAAAAAACAAGGCGTGGTTTGATTTTCGCCCCATTATGGTATTCCGAAGGACTCAAACTTGTTTCAGAACTGGAAGCAAAGGCAAAAATGCCAGATTTGCATGATTTTATTGCAAGGCATGTTGGCAAGGAAGAGCTATATAAAATCGTTGAAGAAAGGCATCCATCGATAAAAAATTATGTTGAGGATGTTTTAATGCTAAAAGAAGCTTTAATTGAAAGACTGAATGATCTCGAAATTAGAAAGATGAAGCTTAGGAAGGAATTGATGGAACTTTCTGGCAAAAGATTGTTGAAGGAGATTGGGAGGAGAGAGTTTGCAGAAGCTGTTATAGATGCCAGAAGAGAAATGAATATTATAGAAATAGGCATAAGAAGATGCAAGGAATTGCTGATGAGGATAGAAAAAATTCCGTTTTTGCCAAGCAAAATAGAGCATAAAGAGATTCAATCAATAAAAAGGTTGATCGAGAACATTCCTGTCAATATTGTCATACTCGACAAAGATGGTGTGATAAAGGGAGGTAATGATTTTATAAAGAAAAATTTTGGTTATTCCATTGAGGAAATAAAAGGGAAAAATTTTGTGGAATTTGTTGCCAAGGCTGATAAAGAAAAGTTTTTAGCTGGCATGGATGAATCCAACGAACTTGAATTTGAGTTCATAGACAAATATGGGATACATCATAAATTGTATGGAAGAATTGTAACGATGAAGGGACTTAACATAATGTCATTTTATAGGGCTGAAGAGCAGGAAGCTTTGCAAAAAATATTTTCGGAAAAGATTGCTCATCTGTTTTTCAATCCCCTCTCCATTGCGCAGGGATATGTCTATCTTTTATCGGAAGAAAGATATGGAAAGCTCACGGAAGAGCAGAAAAAGCAAATTGATGCGGTTAGGAAAAGCCTGGAGAGAATAGAAAAGTTGCTCAAAGAAACAATTAAATTAACCACATAATTTATTGGTATGAATATCTTGCTACACATATGCTGCGCCCCCTGCTTTGCGTATCCTCATAAAAGATTGGTGGAAGAAGGGCATAGAATTACTGGCTACTGGTACAATCCAAATATACATCCATATATGGAATACAAAGCGAGGCTCGAATCCCTGATTAAATATGCGGAGCTTGAAGAGGTTGAGGTAATATATGATGAATACGATTTCATAGACTATCTTAAATACCAGCTCGAAGAAGTTAGACGACCAATGAGGTGCAGGCGTTGCTATGAGTATAGATTGAACAGAGTTGCCAGATATGCAAAAGAAAATGGCTTCGATGCTTTCACCACTACTCTTCTTGTTTCAAATTTCCAATACCATGAGATTGTAAAAGAAGTGGGAGAGGAAATTGCAAAAAAATATGGAGTTCCTTTTTATTATGAAGATTTCCGCATCGGATACCAGCAGGGAAAAGAAATAGCAAAGATATATAGCTTGTACAGCCAGAAATATTGTGGATGCTTGATAAGCGAATGGGAGAGATTTGCGGGCAAAAGCCTGAAATGAGGATTGCTTCTTTTCATGCAAAGCCAGGGCGAGACAAAAAAATTTTTAAAAATTTTTTGTTTTTCATTATGAATCAACAAATTAAAAAAGCTTTTGTTATTATTGCTGCTTTTGTTATAGCTGCCAATCCTCTCATGACAACTTCTTCAAAAAAGATTGAAAATAAAAGCATCTCAGGATTTGGAGTGATGCAAAATGTTTTGAGCTATTACAGGAAGGAAGTTGAAAAGCCACACGCTATAGCGCCTCTGCCTCATTATTTTAGCTGGCTTGATGGCGGATGGGTAACGCCTGCAAAAAATCAGGGTAACTGCGGCTCATGCTGGGATTTCGCTGCTATCGGAGCCTTGGAATCGATAATAAAAATAAGGGAAGGAGTAGCAGCCCTCAACCCTGATCTGTCGGAGCAATATGTTATGTCGTGCCTGCCAAATGCTGGAAGCTGTAAAGGAGAGAGTCCATATCTTGCATATTATTACATAAAATCAACTTCCTCAGAAGGAAATTATCATAATGGGATTGTAACCGAAGATTGCTTTCCATATGAAGCAAAAGATTGGATTCCATGCAGCCATAAATGCAGCAACTGGGAAGAAAAACTTGTTCCAATAAAAGATTATGGATACTGGATACCAGATGGTTCAAATGAAGATAGGCAGAGAATAAAAACGCAAATCATGGAAAATGGTCCTGTAGTAAGCTTTATGGATGCTACCCAAGATTTTACAAAATGGGGTTTGTATCATCACAATTCAACAGATTATTATCCATATAAAAGGGGGAGAGATGTAAATCATTGCATTGTAATTCTAGGATGGAAAGATGATGACAGCATACCTCATGGTGGCTACTGGATATGCAAGAACAGCTGGGGAAAGTACTGGGGATACAATGGCTTTTTCAATATAGAATATGGTAGCCTTAACATTGATTCCTATGAAATAACATGGGTTGATTATGATAGCAACGCCTACAACTGGCCTCCCGCCGCCAACGCAGGAGGGCCATATTTTGGAAGTGTTGGACAGGAGATAACATTTGATGGAAGCAAAAGCAATGATGATGGAAAAATAGTAGAATGGTGCTGGCAATTTGGAGACGGAAGCTCTGCAAATGGAAGCAAGGTAAAGCATTCATACAATAAAAGAGGAATTTATAATGTAATACTGCAGGTAAAAGATGAAGATGGAAAAATTGGAATCGGGAAAACGGCAGCATTCATTGATGCATGGAAAGAAGGAGATGAATGGATATATGATGTTAAGAAGATAGAGGTAAACATAGCAGATGGATTTTCCGCTTCCATAGATGCAAATATAGAAAAACTGGATATAAAAATGAATGAAGGGAAGCTTGAAGTAAAAGGAAGGATCAAAGGAAGCTTTGATGTAAATTCCCAGCCTCCTTTCCAGTTTACTGGAAATCTTTTCTTCGTTACCATCGATGGCAACATAAATATGGATGATGAATTCGGTTTTGAAAAAGCTGTTTTGAATGTAAAAGGCATAGCTATGGTAAAATTTGAAACATTTCCTCTCCCAATTCCACTCCCGATAAAAGCTAATATCGAGATCAATTTCGATCCAACACTCCATATAATTGATCTTCCACTGGAAGAAGGAAAAGCATGGAATAGCGAGATATGCAATATTGATTTAGAAGGCGAGGCATCAGCCTTATTCGGATTGATAAAATATCCAATAGAGTATAGGGTTTATCTCGGTTCAATAGAAGGAAATTGTGAAAAAAAGGAAAGAGTAGATGTTGAGGCAGGAAGCTTCGAAGCATATAAAATATCATACTATGATTTCCTCATACTTTACTATGCTCCAGAAATTGCGAATATAGTTAAAGCGGAAGCTTCTTTCAGCAACAGCACATTGTATGCGGAGCTTAGAGAAGTGAGTTATGAGTAACTATTTTATTGGAGTAAGCATATAAGGAATGTGTCCATAGAGGAGGAAATAAAGAGAATAGAAGAAGAAATCAGGAACACGCAATATAACAAAGCTACGGAGTATCATATTGGAAAGCTGAAGGCTAAACTTGCGAGGTTGAGAGAAGAGTTGAAGAAGACAGGCAGCAAGAAATCCTATGGGTTTGCAATAAAAAAGGCGGGAGATGCAAGCGTTGCCATGATTGGTCCTCCTAGCGTGGGAAAATCAACTTTACTCAACCGCCTCACAAACGCGGAGAGCCCCGTTGGCGATTACAATTTCACAACAACCCGCGTTATTCCAGGAATGATGGAATATGAAGGTTGCAAAATCCAGTTGCTTGACTTGCCAGGCATAATATATGGCGCCTCCATGGGGCGCGGGCGGGGGCGAGAGATAATATCGATGGCTCGCGTAGTTGATTTGATTCTTATTGTTGTTGATGTTTTTACGATGGATGAGATTCTGCGAATCAAGAAGGAATTGCACATGGCTGGCTTGCGTCTTGATGCCAGGCCGCCAAATATAATCATAAAAAAGAAGGATAGGGGGGGAATAAACATAGAGATGGTTAAAGGAAGGCTGAATGAAGAAACCGTTAGAGGCATCGTTATGGAATACCTGAGCAATGCAGATATTTTCATAAGGGAAGATGTGAATGAGGAGCAAATCATAGATGCTTTAATTGGCAATCGTGTATATATTCCTTCTCTGGTTGTCGTGAATAAAATAGATGCCATGAACCCTGAAAAAATGGAAAATGTGGTTTATGTTTCCGCAAAAACAGGAGAGGGCATAGAAGAGTTAAAGAAAAAAATTGTTGAAAAGCTTGGTTTAATAAGGATTTATTTAAAGCCAGAAGGAAAAAAAGTGGAAGAGGAGCCAATGGTTTTGAGAAAAGGAGCTAAAATAAAGGATGTTTGTTTAAAATTGCATAGAGAGCTTCTGGAAAATTTTAGATACGCCGTCATATATGGACCATCTGCGGATTTTCCAGGGCAGCGTGTCGGATTGAACCATGAGCTTAAGGATGGAGATATCGTTACTATAGTTGCAAGATGATTATTCTTTCCTCAATTTTATATCAAATGTTCTCCTGGTTTCTCCTATTTTCAGATTCAGTGTTCCATGATATGAATACGTTATACTTTCATTTCCTTCCTTTACAGTGTAAGTCACTTCCACGCTATATTTTGCAGGAGACAATGAAATGCTATAATGGCCAGTTGAATTCGTATATGTCGTTTCATTTGCAGCATTTTCATCTGGAGCACTTATAACATTGAATTTTATTGGTGTATTGGCTACGCTTTCATTCTCATCCATTTTTCCATTTCCATTGGCATCATACCAGACTTTTCCTGTAATCTGCACCTTTGAAGGAACCAATGAAATGTTGTACCATGTTGTTTCATTTGGCTTTACATTAACATTTCCTGCATTCTCTGCAGTATATCCTTTCTTTTCGGCATCTATTGGATATGAAGATGGTAACAGATTCTTCACTTCATACATTCCATTGTGCGTTGTGATTCTCTTTCCATCTATGGTGACGGTTGCATCTATCTTCTTATCAATACTTGCATTATAGGTGTTATCTCCATCTTTGTCCCAGAAAACTATACCCTTCACATTTCCTTTTGGAATATCTATTGTTCCAATATCTATCTTCCAGTTTGCTACTCTCGTAGCCTGCTCCTCACTTATATTCAAATGTATCTTTTTCAACTCGATGGCATTGTTTCCCGATCCCTTGTGGATATAAAGGATAACATCACCGGCCGGAACAATAACAGAAAAGCTTCCATCGCTTGCAGTAACAACACTATCATGAACTATCGATTTATTCATGCCGTATATGCTTATATTTTGCTGCACATCAACAACAACGCCTTTGAATGGCTCGCCACCGCTTACAATTTTTCCTTTGATGATGGCTCCTTCATAATATTTTGCTATGACTACAGCGGGCAATCCTGTACAAAGTCTGCCAGGACGTGGATAATACTTATATGGGGAAATATATTGTGCATAAAAATGCTTCATGCCTGCTGTAGGAGACATGCTGAAGAGAAGATACTGAGAATATTGAGAATATTGATTGTATATATTTTGCGGGATTTTTGAGGGATAATACCAGAAGAATAAGGTTTGATAATAAGAATAGTTTTCAAAAATGCTTTTCGGAATATTGCCAAGATAAACATGGTAAACCATACTATCATAGAAGGCATCCTTTCTTTGTGTGTATGGTATGAAACGTCCATATATATCTTCCATATTTTCTCTTGTCATACTTTCCGATATATTTTTCACCTCATCAGGCGCAAGTTTCTGCTGCGTTTTGTTTGCAATATACCATAGTTTAAAGAAGTCATCTTCTGTTGTTTCATATCCGAATGAACCTTTGTCAGCAAGGAAGTCAAAAACATTGAATATGTTCACATCATAGCCTTCCACGCCATAATAACGAATGTTGTATCCCGTGACATTCTGCACGGCTCGGTAAAGCATTGTTAGATTTTCGTCATCAAGTTTTGTTAGAATATCCACGGCATCATGGTAGCGGGCATTGTCTGCCCTGACATGATATTTCTTTCCATCATATTCCTTGCTTATAACTTCTCCATATGAAGGAGCATGTTTTTCAGGGTCTTCTATTATGTTTACAAGCAATGTTGCATTTTCTTTTCCGAGATATTCCTCAAAAACTTCCTTTAACTCGTTGCTTATCTTCCCATCATGCTTCTTCATATCTCCTTCTGCAAGACGAACTATCATTACACTCACAGCCTCATTCTCACTCAGAGAAGTATGGAAGTTTGCTGCTGGCGGTATGCCTTCCTGGAAGTTATCGGCCACTGTAGGTGTTTTAGCGACAGCAACGCAATAGAAACCATAGTCCCACCATGATATGAAACCGGGTTTTTCCTCCGTACTACAATTTTCCGTTTGATGGCGTAACCATGAAAACGCGTCTGTCCAGTATTGTTCTGTGTGTAAACCAAGGCCAAAAGCTCCGAGTTTATCTGAATGGAATTTTTCCTTTATTGGTGAGGGAAGAGCAGCATCGAGCGAGAGCCATCCATTTGGAAATACCACAAAGAATGAAATGAATATAACGCTGAATACATGGCGCAATTTAACAGCTTTTTTGATTCCATACCATCCTCCACCAACCCCTTTTAAATTCTTCATCATTTCCGCAAATTTACTCTTCTCTATTATAAGCCAGATGGCAGCAGCACTCAATATCGCCATCAATGGAACGAGATCATTCAGGAACCTTCCTGCCTTGTGAACAAGCCAGGATTCGACAGCAAACCATAAAATCAGCACCATATACTCTCTTTTCCACTTTTTCTTGTAATAAATGTAAAGCAAATAGAAGAATCCAATCCATCCGAGCCAGTATAGAACTGGACCGAAAGACATTACCGTTCTGCTGAACCCAAATGAAGAAGCCTCTGCAATGGTAAGCGAAACCTTTTTGGCATAAACCCCTTTAAATATCACATTTGATAATGCCGTTAGCGGCTTAAGAAAGTGATTTGTGGTGTTTCTTATCAAATAAAGAAATGTTAGGGCAGCGCCGCCAGCAATAAATATGGATGGCAGGGAGAGTATCCATGGTATATTCTTTTTTCCAATCCATAGATAGATTGCGCCAAATATTGCAACAGCTATTGGAGAGAAGAGATAAGGTGTGAAAGCCAAACCGCTTTTTACATACAATATGGGGAAGGCAATTATATAGGCAACCACAAGAGCAGTCAATGTAACTCTAACAATATGTACATCTATTTTATCTGCAAAAATATCAACAATCATCTGAGCAATTGCATATGCTGCTATTAAAACAAATATGTATTGCCCAGCGACCCATATCATTGCCAGGCCAGCCGCCATAACGCCGGCCATCGCAGCAAATATTGTAGAACGCACAACATCCTTCTCCTTCATAGCCATTATGAGAAACATTAAAGTTGTGGTTACAGTCAATAAAATGGCAGAGTCGGTATCATAAAGAGTGAAAGATGAGCCGTGGCCAGAGCTTAGATGAATTGGAATTAAAGGAATAATCCAGGCAGCTATGACTGCAATCTTTCTGTTAAAAAGAGTTCTTGCTATGAAATATACTGGCACAACAAGCAATGCTCCATATAAGGCGGGGATGAATTGCATTGCATAGCCCATCGCATCTGTTTCATCCATGAATAAGGAGAAAATTTTTCCCATGCCTATGGTAAGCATGGTGAAAAGAGGTGGCCTGCCTCCGCTTCCGTGCAACGGATAATTTAACAATGGATCCTTATCTCCATGAAGACCCCCTATAAAAGGGAAATGCCCAGTCTCCAGAGTTACCTGAAGAAGTCGCATGTTATAATATGGGTCTGGACCAGATAGATAAAATTTATCTTCCAGGGTTTCACCGTATTTATTTATGGCTATATCTGATGTAAAATTAAAATAGGTATTAAGCATCAATATTGTAACAAATGCTCCTGCCACCAATATCGCTACTGTATATCTTTTCATTTGTATCAACCCCATAAAGGCACAGTAATTAAAAATTTTATGGTGAGGACATTGGCAGGATAATCATCTCGTCTGGTATGATAACCACTAAACCATTCAATAAATTCCTGAAGCAACAATGATGAAAAGAGTGTGCTCAATTCTATACCTTCTTTCATAGATTTGGCTCAAAAGGTAGCATTTCCCATCCCGATTACATAAATTAAGGATGAAAATGTTAAAATGCGCAGGATGAAGAAGGACATCATGATTTCTTTACAAGCATACTGTTCTGGAGGCATTTAGAAAAGCTGGAAAACCATTGAGAACTGGCGATATTGCAGAGATGACAGGCATTGAGAAAAAAGAAGTTACAAAAATAGTAAAAACTAAAAGAACAATGCAGTCAGACCAACTGCATCATCTCATGCACTTCATCATATAACTAAAAGTTATTATTTCAGAAAACTGCATGTCATCTCTAACCTCAAATTCTGGAAATGGATTTTCCGAATTTAATTGCAATCTCCAAAATTTCTTTCAGGATATTCATGGAAATAGTGGGCAATGACAATCTGTATTCCACATTGCAATAAAAATATAAAAGAGAAAAGGTTATGCAACTATGAAGAAATACAGGTGCAAGATATGTGGCTATATTTACGACCCTGAAAAGGGAGATCCTGAGAACAATATACCTGCTAGAACACCTTTTGAAGATTTGCCAGATGACTGGACTTGTCCGATATGCGGAGCAAGTAAAGAAAATTTTGAGGCGGTGGCATGATAAGGAAAATTGTTGATGGCGTATATAATGTGGGCGTTGTAGACTGGGATCGCGTTCTTTTTGATGAAATTGTTCCATTGCCTCAAGGCACAAGCTATAACGCATATCTTATTATGGATGAGAAAATTGCTTTGGTGGACACAGCAGAGCCATATAAATGGGATGAATTGAAAAGAAACATTGAAGAACTGGGCATAGAAAAAATTGATTATATAATATCCAACCATGCTGAGCAGGATCATTCTGGATGCCTTCCATTTTTGCTGGGGGAATTCCCTGAAGCAAAGATAGTTACAAATGAGAAATGCAAGCAGTTCGAGATGGATTTATTGCACATTCCAGAAGAAAAATTCATGGTTGTTAAGGAAGGAGATGTTTTAAGCTTGGGAAATAAAACGCTTGAGTTCATAATGACTCCATGGGTTCACTGGCCTGAGACAATGTCAACTTATTTGCGTGAAGACAAAATAATGTTCACATGTGATTTTTTTGGCTCTCATGTTGCAACATCGCATACATTTGCGAGGGATTATGACAGAATATATCATGAGGCAAAGCGATATTATGCAGAAATCATGATGCCTTTCCGGAGCTTCATTGAAAGAAACATTAAAAAAATAGAAAGCAAGGAAGTAAAAATAATTGCTCCAAGCCATGGACCAGCTTATGATGATCCAAGCTACATCATAAATGCGTACAAAGAATGGATCGATGCCAGGCCAAGAAATCTCGCTTTGATAGCTTTTGTTTCAATGCATGGAAGCACAAGGAAAATGGTTGACCATCTCATAGATGCCCTGACAAGCAGAGGAATAGAAGTAAGAGCCAGAAATTTAATAACAACCAATTTGGGAGAGCTTGCCATGGATCTGGTTGATGCAGCAACGATTATAATAGCAACGCCAACAATGCTCGCCGGCCCGCATCCCGCCGCCGTGAGTGCAACATATTTAATCAATGCCTTGCGACCAAAAGCGAGATTCGCGGCAATAATCGGCTCCTATGGATGGGGCGGGAGAGCTGTGGATATTTTAAAATCGATAATTAGCGTGAAAATTGAGCTTCTCGAACCATTGCTCATAAAGGGATTGCCTAGCAACGAGGACTACAAAGCTCTGGATGAACTTGCTGAAGAGATAAAGAAAAAGCACGATTCAATAGAGTTTCAATGAATCCAGCGATAAATGCAATAATACCTCTCCTTATCCTTATTTCTCTTGGATTTCTTTCAAGAAGATTTGGCATATTAAAGGCGGGGGATGAAAGGGTTTTATCAGCCTATGTTTATTATTTTGCATTGCCGTCTCTGTTTCTGGTTGCGATATCTGAAGTGAAATTTACAGAAGAAATGGTACTCTTCATTTTATCTGGTGTGCTACCAATAATAATTTTGGTTGGTTTGTATGCCACGATATATGCAATATTCGGAATAAAAAGAGAAACATTTTTCCTTCTTTCACTGAGCACAATATTTGGAAGCCTCGCATTTTTTGGCATTCCTTTCATAATATTTGCACTCCCTGAAAGCGAAACAATGGCATCTTTGCAAGCTGCGATGGTGTCAATCGTGGCTGTTTCAATGTCAATAACACTGCTTGAAATATATTCAACAAATGAAAATCTGGCAAGGGGTTTTTCAAGAGTAGCTAAAAAGCTTTCAAAAAATCCCCTCATAATCTCAATATTGATTGGCTTATTTTTCTCTTTTTCTGGAATAAAGATACCATCTTTGATTTTATCGCCATTACATATGCTTGGAAGGAGCACATCTGTTGTTGCAATATTCATGCTCGGCGTATTTTTATATGGAAGAAAATATGGAAACATAAAGCTTGCTTTTGCCTTAAGCATGCTAAGAATTTTTTTGCTTCCTTTCATAACATTTTTGCTGGCAACTTTGCTTCGCCTTCCAAAAAATGAGACAATGATTGCTGTTTTAATGAATGCAATGCCAATGGCCATTTCAATGATTGTCTTAAGCCATCGATATAAATTTTATGAGGATGTAATCGCTTCAATAATAATGATTTCATCTCTGGCGGCGATAGCATATCTGAATATATGGTTTTTTGTACTCAGTTAAAATCCATTAAAATTTTAGTGAAAAAGGACAGAGATGGTAGCAAAAAACATGTAATTCTTGTAGATAAAGACGACGCGAAATATAAATTGGGCAACATTAAAAATCTTTACTATTTTATTCGATCAAAAGCAAAGAAACTCGGAAAACCATTTGATAGAAAGAGTAAAAGAGGGAGACCCTATACCATTAGCCCGTATGAAT
>JAGGXG010000146.1 GCA_021163175.1 Thermoplasmata archaeon | reverse complement strand
GAAATATGGCATCATTATAGGTATTGGTTACACGATTTCCTATGATGATATTATTATCACAGGTATTCAAAGAAATTCCACTTTCGTTTGAGTTTGATATACTATTATTGGAAATTACATTATGTGAAGAAAAAAGGAGTAAGATGCCTTCATATGTATTGGAGATAGTGCAATCCGTGATGGTGTTATTATTGCAATAAGCAACCTCTATCCCAATGTCGCTATTGTTGATTGCAATGTTTTTTATTCTAGAAGCGTTACAATTCACAATTATTACTTCTCCTGCTTCGATATCCTCCAAAATAACATTCTTTTCGTTTTTGATATATAGCAATGGCAATCCATTTACAGTATTGTTATAGATATTATGGACGAATTGAAGAAGTTTTTCACCATATATGCGAATCCCATTATCGACAAAAACATTATTTAAAATTTTATTACTTAAAGAATAATCAATCGAGATACCGCTCCATTTATTTTCATAAAATATGCACTCAGAAACTTTGTTACCATCGGAATGTGTAATCCACATTCCCTCTCCGTTATAGGAAACATTACAGTTTAAAATTTCGTTGTCTTTTGAGTAACGAAGTTGAATGCCCACGCTGTTTTTGGATATGTTGCAATTTAAAATTTTGTTTTCATTTGAGAAATATATTTCAATGGCGATCCAATCGTTATTATAAAAATTACAATTGAAAATCATATTGCCTTCAGACTTATATATTATCACACTTGCATATTCCCAACTAGCATTGGTTATGGTAAAATTGGCAATATTTACCCTAATTCCAGTTACATTTATGGCATATCCTTGTACAGCATATATTATTGTTTTTTCTTTGCTCTCCCCAATCAAATTTATGCTTTTGTCTAAATTTATGCTTTCATTGTAAACTCCACTATATACAAATATTGTATCTCCATCGCTTGCATCATCTACAGCATCCTGTATTCTTGTGTAGTTGTTTGGTCCATTTCCCCCCACATACAACGTTCTTCCATCATTGCTTCTATTAATAAAATTTCCATTCTCTGCTTTTTCATATGGGTATGTTATGTTAACTGGAATTGAAAAAATAAGCATGAATATTATTCCAATTGCAACGATTCTTTTCACATCCATAATATGGATTTATTTATAAAATTTTCTTATTTAGTTGGTCTTGATTGCTAACAAGTATGCATGGCATGAATCTATTTCAAGCAGAGAAGGTAGGAGAATATTTCTTCCATCAATTTCAAATTTTATAACCCCTTGTGTTCCATTTTCAACATCTTCATTTACCTTAAGATAAATGCTTATTGTTTTTACTTCACCAGGCTGAAGATAAAATTGTGTTTCAGATATTATTACAGAAAGCCAAGCTGGAGCATCAACCAAATGTATATCTGTCCATACTGGAAAAAACTGAATAAAATAGGGCTCATATGAAATATTCATTTTTACTGTTTCCATATCATATCTACTGATCTGCATGACTTCCTTACTCAATTCTGCGTCCATTTTTCCCCATGGTATTTGGCATGAAGTTTTTACAACATTGCTGCTGTGCATCCTGCTTGTTGTGACAGGTAACAAACTCGCAATTAAAAGAAATGTTATAACTGCTATTGGTTTTATCTTGCGCATATCATAAAATGGTTGTTATTTATAAAAATTTATCTCAACCAGCTTTTCCTCCCTTCAGTGCTTCCTGAACTTTATTTTGTAATTCTTCTATTTTCTCTTTCAGCCTTTTTTCCTGTGTCTCCAGAGCTTTTTTTCTCACTTCCAGTGTTTCTTTTTCTTCTTGTAGCTCTTTTATAACTTCTTCTTTCCCTGTTTTAACAATTAAATTTCCAACACCTTTGTAGATAGGCGTGGAATCATCTATTTTATTTATCTCATCAATTGCATTCTGGGTTTCTTTCAATTTTATATCAATCTGCAATCTCTGTTGCACAACCATTTCAAACTGCTGTTGAAACTGCTGCAACTGCTGCAATTGGTTTTGTACCTGTGGAGGCAAATCCTCAAATCTTATGGCCATAATAGGGATATCAGCATTCATTATTAAATGTTTTCACAGCATCCTCTATTATTTTAGCATGGTCAAAAGCTAATGGAGGCAACTTCTTCAAATCAAAAAATCTTGCTTCTGTGGCGTCGTCTCCTGCAATAGCCTCGCCCTTTGCTTCCATTAAAAAGGCTATTGATATTGTATGCCCCCTCGGATCTCTATCCGGGCTTGAATATACTCCAACGAGTTTCTTTATCTTTGCATCCATACCAGTTTCTTCCTTCACCTCTCTCAAAACAGCTTCCTCAACGGTCTCGCCATATTCAACGAAGCCGCCCGGCAGCGCCCATCTGCCTTTAAAGGGCTCGTTTTTTCTTTTTATGAGCAATACTTTCCCATTTTTTATTATAACACCATCGACTGTAACGCTTGGCTTTTTCATGAGGAAAAATATATATTTATATAAATTGCTTCTTATTGTGAAGTTGATTTCCATTGAAGAAGTTGAAGAGACGCTTGAAGCATGGAAAAAGAAAAAGAAGGTGTTAAAACGGGAAGGAGAGGAATCTCAGCAGAAAGAATAGCAAGGCGAATGCTCGAAGGCAAGGGTTTTACCATCATAGCAACAAATTATAAAATAAGCTCTAAGGGAGAGAATATTGGAGAAATTGATATTGTTGCAGAAAAAGATGGAGAAAAATATGCGATAGAAGTTAAATCTGGAAAAGCAAGCTTGTCTTCTATACGTCAAGCCTATGCCAATGCAAAACTGGCTGGATTGAAGCCGTTGCTCATATGCAAGAAAAGTGATGAAGCAACAAAAGAAGCTGCAAAAAAGCTTGGTGTCGAGATTCTGGAGCTTAGCGAGTATCACTTATTGCTTGAGCCTGAAGAGCTTGAAAGCATTGTAAAAAATTGTATGGAAGAAGTCATGGAAAAATATGGATACATGCCATATGCGTTCATGAGTAATAGCGATATAAAATTTTTTAAAATTCTTGCAGAAGCTGATAGCATTGAAGATGCTTTGAGCAAACTTAAAATGAATGAGAAAAAGTTTGGAGAAAAGCTTTCAAAGATGGCAAAAAAGGGTATTCTTCCGTCTCGCCCTCTTTCTTTTGCAGACTTGAAAAAATATAGCATGGCTGTTATATCCCATAACGAATTCATGGAAAGAATAAAGAGGATGGAAAAAGAGATAAAGGAAATAAAGAATTTGCTGAAGGAAATAGCGGGTAAGTAAGAAAAAAATATAATGTTTGCCAGCATACAAATATGCAACGTCTTTATAGCAATGAGATTGGCGAGCAACATTTTGGGAAGGAAATTAAAATAGCAGGATGGGTTGAAGATATTCGAAACCTTGGCGGTATAGCCTTTGTTATTTTGCGGGATCGTTATGGAAGAATGCAGATAACGGCGATAAAAAAAGAAAATAAGGATGCTTTTAAAAAACTGGTTTCTTTGAATAGAGAAAGTGTTGTAATGGCGTATGGCATATGCCAAGAAAATGAAAAAGTTATGAATGGATGGGAATTACTGTTAAAAAATTTCGAGGTTTTATCGCAAGCACAAGCACCTTTACCAATGGGTGTCATAGATAAAGTTAATGTTGATTTCGATACCCGCCTCGACAATCGCATTATAGATTTAAGAAAAGATGAGGTAAAGGCAATATTTGAAATACGACATTCATTCATAAAATTTGCATCTGAATATTTGGAAAAACATAGATTCATCAACGTGCATACTCCAAAAATTACAGCCATGTCTTCAGAAGGAGGAACAGAAGTTTTCAGAATAGATTATTTTGGAAAGCCTGCATACCTAGTTCAATCACCACAGTTGTATAAACAAATGTTGATGGCTACAGGATTTGATAGAGTTTATGAGATTGCATGGTATTTCAGAGCCGAGCAGCATGACACAACGCGCCATTTGAATGAATCCACAGCCATAGATGTTGAGATGGCATTCATAGATAGCGAGGAAGATGTAATGAAAATTTCAGAAGGACTGACAAACTATGCAATACAAAAAATAATGGAGGAAAATGAAAAGCAACTTGATTTGCTCAAAGTGAGTGTTGATTTGCCTTCATTACCTTACCCACGTATAAAATATGATGAGGTTGTTGAAATATTGCAGAGGGAAACGGAATTCAAATGGGGCGATGATCTGGGAACAGATGAGGAAAATCTGCTGGCAAAGCACATTGATTACGAGCTATATTTCATAAAGGATTTTCCACTTGAAAGCAAGCCTTTCTATGCCATGCCTCGCGACAAATATGCGAGGGCTTTCGATCTCGAGTTCAAAGGGATGGAAATCTCCTCGGGCGCACAGCGCATTCATCGCTATAACATGCTTGTTGAAAGAATGAAAAATTTGGGCATGAACATAGAAAACTTCGAAGAATATCTGAAGGCATTTCGATACGGCATGCCGCCCCACGGCGGCTTCGGCTACGGCATAGAACGCTTCTTGATGCGTTTCCTCAATCTGGGCAATATAAGAGAGTGCATTCTGTTCCCGAGAGATAGAAAAAGACTTACTCCATGATTTCATTGAGAGCATGCAGAAAAAGAGATGCTTTCTCTATTTCCTCAATTTCAACATACTCTTCGCTTGTATGAGAGCTTTTTAGATTGCCTGGGCCAAAAACAATGCTTTTTATCCCTGCTTCATTAAATATTATTGCATCTGTCCAGCTTGGCATTGCATTTAGAGAGAATGAAATTTTCGCTTTTTCGCATGCTTTCCTTGCCTTCTTGATCAAATCATCTCCTTCATCTATTTCAAAGCCATTCCATGTCTCCGTAAATTTTGCACTACCATATTTTTTCATTATCCTTTCCATTTCTTTTGCTATTTCTCTTGCATTCTGGCTGGGGAGCAATCTTGCCTCTATTCTCCCATTGCATTTTCCAGGATTTAAATAATATGGATTTATGCTCTTTATTTCTTGGATGGCGAGACAGCTATCAAAATATTTTCCATTTTTCCAGTATGGCATTTCATACAACTCTTCAATCATCTTTATTGCTTTATTTATGGCTCCATTGCAAAATGAACCATGGCTTTCTTTGCTCACCACCTCAAAATATACTTCAATGCTTCCAGCATGATGATGGCATATTTTTAGAGAAGTTGGCTCCATTATTATGGCTTCCTTTGCCTTGTATTTTTCAACAAAATGTTTTGAACCGGTTGCATCTTCTTCCTCGTCGCTCAGAAAAGCGATTGTGAAATTTAGCTTTCTTACTTTACTTAAAA
Source organism: Thermoplasmata archaeon (assembly GCA_021163175.1). Classification (GTDB taxonomy): domain Archaea; phylum Thermoplasmatota; class E2; order UBA202; family JdFR-43; genus JAGGXW01. The sequence continues at coordinate 433 of JAGGXG010000146.1, read as the reverse complement.
AGAGAAGGATGGAAGCTATGCTTGCTTTTGGATCGCTTGCCCCTCTTCCATATATTTTATTTCCTCTCACCTTTATTTTCCCCTCTCTTTCTATTGTATCCATATGGGTTGCAACAACAAGCTCATTTGATGGATTTACAACAACGTTCTTTCCATCCATTTTTGCATCATGCCCTTTAGCAAATTTTAAAATAAAATCTGCCATTGCATCCTCTCTTTTTGAATATGATGGTATTTTTAGCAATTCCAAAAGCAAATCCTTTGCATGCATACTTATAAACCATGCCAATAATTAAAATTTGGGCATGGTGAGTATAAGGAAAGCGAGGCTAACGAAAGAAGATATAGAATCATTCGTGGAAACATACAAATCTGCTTACAGAGGGCTCGAAGAATATGCATATGTTAAAGAAAAGAGTATAAGGTATTACTT
>JAGGXG010000117.1 GCA_021163175.1 Thermoplasmata archaeon | reverse complement strand
TCCCATCCATGGTTGATAAGAACATTTTTCATATCCGTTATATCACCATTGGCACAAACCTCAAGGTAGTTGTTTGCTGGCCCAGCCATTAACACGGCCCATCTCTCTTCAATTCCATCTGGTTCGTCGCCGGTTGGTTTGCCATAGGTTATGAATGCAAAATCTCTGTTGTAATCTTCCTTCCATCTCCCTCCTTCGTAGTAATAAAATGTTCCATTTGGATAGGGATCGTTGTATGCATAATACCACTTGTAATAACTAGTTCTTTCATTTCCTTCGCCATGATAGAGAATAATGGAGTAATAACCTCCCCATTCCTCCAAATTCTTAGCTAATATAATTCCTTTCAGATCTATACTCACCCAGCTTCCTTCTTTGGAAATTTCATCAGGTGAGAGCTTCACATATGTTAGAAGCTTTCCCTGGGGATTTCCATTCCTGTATCTGTAGATGTAGATGTAAAGATCCCCGAGAAAGAAATTCTTCAAATAATTCTTTAGGAAAGGGAATCTATCAAGAATTTTAAGGCTAATTCCTTTTCTTGCAACATATATTTTTATGCCCGTTAAATTAAGCATTGTTGGCTTAAAAGTCTGTGCATATTTTTTGCTTCCATAAATTTTTACAAAATCTTCTGCCTTATCTTGCTTTTGATCCTCATCATTGCAAACCATTACTCTAACCAACTTTTCATCCATTCCATATTCATTTCTCACAAGCAATTTGGCAAATCCATTGTATGGCTTGGAATAAACATGTTTTATTACTGGTGAAGATAACCATGGTGTATCATACACGCCATCGTTATCGAAATCCCATCTATATTGTTTTGCTACGCTTTTTGAAGTATTGAAAATAACTTCTTTTCCCTTTGTTATAGAAAAAGCAATTGCAAGAGGATGCTTCTCTTTTACTTCATCAATGCTTTCATTTATTCCTTTCATCAAAGCAACAGGAGCATAATTTCTCATTTTTGGAAATATGCGATGAATAAAATCGGGAAGTAAAGAATGATGGAAATAATTGAAATATTGCATATCATTTTCATTCATGCTGCTTTCATCTTTCTCATTCATTCTTTTTTCACTCATTCCTATATTCGGAATTAAAAGGAGCATGGCAACAACAAAGCATAACCACTTTGCCATGATAGTAAATGGCAAGAAAAAGAAAAAATTTACGATTGCTTTTTAGCTTTTTACAGCCCTAAAGCCTTTTCCAACTCGTCGTATTTTTTGTATAAAATTTCTAACGCTTCCTTCAAAATTTCTTTTGCTGTTAATGAGCCATCTGTTTCATACTGCATTATTATTTTGTTTTCATTTCCTTTAACGACAATGGCATTTTTAGTGCATACTTCCTCACATGCTTTACATAAAGAGCATTCTTCCATGTTGTTGACGACAAGCTTATTTCTTTTTATGGAAAGTATGTTTTTGGGGCATTGCCTGATGCAATCATGGCAAAGATCACATTTATCCATGTCTATTTCTATCTCTGGATAGTATTTGTAACCTATGCCAACAACGCTTTGCCATTTCGCATGTTCCTTTCCAGTTCCAAGAATGGCCTCTGCTTCAAGAATGAGACGCTGATTTTTGAGAAGACGAACAATTGGAATATTTTTGTCCTTAACATTCCATATCGGGTCTTCAGCCTTCAAGTCGCCAGAATAAACTGTGCATTCTCCCTCCTTGCTTAATGTATAATGAATCTTGCAATCTTCGCAATCTTTCAAAATATCCAGATGTGTTGGAAGAGGAATCATTCCAAGGCGATGAGCAATTATTTCATCGAACAGGGCAGATGTGTTATCATATATTATCACATTTTCTATTGCAAGTTTGGGAACATCTGCAATCATCGTGCGGCGGATAGCATTAACAAAATAAGGCTTAACATCCTCAAACAAAATTTTGGCATAATCTTCTCTAAGCTCCAGAAATTTAAGCTTCATACTCTCCTTCCGCGTCTTCCACCTTTTTCCCTGCATCCATCATGAGGCAATGGCGTAACATCTTCTATTCTCCCTATCTTCAATCCAGCCCTCGCCAGCGCTCTTATTGCAGCTTGCGCCCCAGGCCCAGGGCTTTTGCTCCTTCCCCTTCCTATGCCCCTAACCTTTATATGAATGGAGTCTATGCCTTTTTCCTTCAGCTCCTCTGCCACTCTTTGAGCAGAGATCATGGCAGCATAGGGAGATGGCTCATCCTTGTCTGCTTTTACAACCATTCCTCCAGAGCATTTTGCGAGAGTTTCAGCTCCAGTTATGTCTGTTACAGTTATGATGGTGTTGTTATGAGATGCAAATATATACGCTATTGCCCATTTCGCCATTTTATTCCTCCTTAATTATTTCAACTTTCTCAGCCTTTGGACGCATTGGGTGGTCTTCATCCTGCAAAGGCGAGTATGGAGAGTAAGTTATAAAATCTTCCTCCTCCCGCTTAACCATATAAGATGGAATGTTAACAATTCTTCCATTTATTGCAATATGCTTATGAACTATAAACTGGCGAGCCTGCTTCATTGTGGAGGCGAGACCTTTTAAATAAACAATAGTTTGAAGGCGGCGTGAAAGAATATCTTCTATGCTTAATGACAGAACATCATCGAGCGTAGCTTCCTGCGTGAGTAATCCAAGGCGGAATAATCTCTTAAGTAACAACTTTTTCTCTCTCTCACTCTGCTCCTGCCCTTCAGTAGCTCTAAGGTTACGAGCCTGTTCTCTTATTCTCCTTAGAAAAGTTTCAGCTCTCCATATCTCTCTTTTATTTTTCAATCCATATTTTTGAACGAGCTCTGCTTCTCTTTCTATCCTTACCTTCTCCCACGGATGAGATGGTGTTTCATATTTCTTCCTTGGAAATCTTGGGTCACCCATTTTACTTTCCTCCTCTCAACTTCTTTCTTATGACACCTACTGTCAGACCACTTCTTTTATTGCTCCTTGTCCTTTGACCACGAACTGGCAAGCCACGTTCATGCCTTATGCCGCGATAAGCTCTAATTTTCTTTAATAAATTAATATCCTCACGCTTCGTTAAATCAATCTCGCTACCAATTAAATGCTTATCTTCTCCTGTAAACAAATCCTTCCTCCTATTACGCAACCACGGAGGAAGCCATTCGTTTATAGTGGCTATAGCATTGCTGATTTTTTCAATGTCTTCATCACTCAACTTTCCTATTCTCTCTCTTCCATCTACACCAGTATGGGTTACTATGGCATTAGCTACCATATAACCAATACCTTTTATCTGCATCAACGCATATTTAGTTGGCTTATTTCCATCTATATCTGTTGCTGCAATACGTACTATATATTTGAAATCTTCATTTTCTTCTGTCATAGGCTGGATAAAATAGAGTTATGATATTTAAACATTACTGGCAAAATTTCAAGGAAGAAAATCAGAGCTATAACCTTCCATCTCAATGGTAACATATTCGAATCCCAATTTTTTAAGAGCTGCAACAATCTCTTTCCTGTGCTTTATCAATTTTTCAATTTCATCCTCGATGGTCTCTATTCTCGCAACATTTTTATGGCAGCGTAAGCGAACCATATCAACATATTTCAACAAAAATTCTTCTCCCTGCTCAATTCTCCTTAGCTTTTCCTCAGTTATTCTTCCCTGAATCCTTGTTGCAAGGCACGATTGCGGATAACGCTTCCATACGCTCAATCCAAGCTCTCTTAGCATTTCCCTCGCCTCCTTTCTTCCTATTCCAAGCTCAATCAAAGGATGCCATATGCCTTCCTCATCTGCAGCAATCCTGCCTATGTAATCATCGCTTGCATTTATTCCATCTGCAATAGCTTCATAATCTCCAAAAAATTTTTTCAATAGCATGGCATCTTCTTTCTTACAATAATAGCAACGCTTTTCATCATTCCTCGCAACATTCTCGCTAATCCTCTTTTCAATAAAAACATGCTCTATGCCAATCTCCCTTGCAACATTCTTTGCATCATCGATCCATTTTCTTGCCATCAGAGGCGAAACAATTGTAACAGCGATGCATCTTATTCCAGCGTCCACGCATGCTCTCGCCACCAATGCGCTGTCGGCGCCGCCTGAAAAGGCGATGGCGACGCTTTTCTTGCCCTTCATTTTTTCAACCAGCTTTTCATATTTTTGCATGTTTTTCCCTCAATCTACAGAATTTGCATATTTTTCCATATGAAGGATAGCCACATATGCTGCATTGCCTTATTTCCTGCTTTTTTTCCATCCTTTCTTCTATTTTTTCAAAAGATTTCGCAAAATTGAGCATTATGCCATTCCTTTTTTCTTCAAGCTCATGAATCCATTTTTTTAATTCCACTGTTGGAGCTTCTTTTTGGTAGGGGCATTTTTCATTGCAATATGGTAGCTTGTTCATTTCAACATATTTCATGCATTCATCATCCTTCAAATAAAACAATGGTTTGAATCGGGCAACCATTCTTACATTTTCATTACCTTCCAAAACAGGCTTCATTCCTCTGAAGTTAAGAATGTTTACGCTTGCTAAGTTGTTAAAAGCGAATGTGATGGCATCGCTCAGATTATGGCCAGTGGCGATGTAATTGCAGCCATTTTCGAAAGCGAATTTGTTCATTAAATATCGTTTTGCCGTTCCACAAACACTGCACTTTTTCTTTTCCTTGGATAAGTCTATTCCATAATCTTTCAACCTAACAACATGCAATTCATATCCAAGCATTGTCGCAATTTCCTTCGCATATTTCTCGCATTTCTCGGAATATCCTTCTATTCCCAAATCAATATAAAATGGAATGAGCTTGAATTTAAAATTTGTTAAAGCATGAAAAGCAGCCATCGAGTCTTTTCCTCCAGATAATGCCATGGCTATACATCCTTTAATTTTGTATCTGTCAATCACGCTTCTTATTCTTCCCATGAAATATTTTTCGAAATCCACGATGAAAATGTTGCAATCCTACTTAAATTTTGATGAGCTCATTAACATCAGAGCATATTTGCGAGAATAAAATCATTTTTATATCAAAAAATGTATTAATTTATGGATGACCAATTTTTAAGCAAAAATTTGAAAAATATTGGCATAGAAGTTGAAATTCCAGAAGGATATGCTCAGCTTGAAGAAGAAGCGGTAAAAGCTATACAAGATGTGCTCTCAAAATATCCAAAGGCAAGAAAAATGTTTGAACTGCTTGTTAAAGATGAGGAGGTTAGAGCAAACTGGGATCTTGCAAACTTCATAGCTGTCAAAAAGCTGAAATACAATGACCATGGAGAGGTTCATGCTAAAATTGTTGCTGCCAACGCTCTAAAAATGTTTGAGCTACTTGTTAAAAACAAAATAAAGCCAGATTTTGTTGAGTATGGAGGCAGTGATTATGATGACGAAGCATTAATTTTGCTTTCAGCAGCATTGCTTCATGATATTGGAAATCAAATATACAGGAAAAATCATCCATTGCATAGCAGCTATCTTGCCATACCGATATTGCAAAGGCTGCTTCCCCAGATATACAAAGATGTAGAAAAAATGGTTGAGGCAAGAGGATTCATTTTAAATGCCATCTACGCCCATGATGCAGATGTGGAAGACATAACAATGGAATCGGCTCTCGTTGGCATAGCAGATGCAACAGACATGACTAAAGGACGAGGAAGAATGGCATTCGATTTGGGAAGCACCAGCATTCATGTTGTTTCAGCTTTGTCAATAGACAGAGTTGTTATAGCAGAGGGAAAAGAAAAGCCGATAGAGATAATAATAGAAATGTCAAATTCTTCGGGAATATTTCAGGTTGAGGAAACACTCGGTAAAAAAGTAATTGGAAGCCCTCTCGAAGATTATATTGAAATAACAGCGGTTCTTGTTCCAACCGAAGAAAATTATGATAAAAGGATAGTGAGGAGCATCCGTCTCAAAGGAAGAAAATTTGTTTCGGGCTAAGGTATTAAGTGGCTTCCATCGCATGATTTTGCTTTAAATGGATAGCCTTCCCGGCATGTGGCGAAGCTCATTCCATGCTGTTTTGCCGCTTTTTCAACCCTCGCCAGCAAAGAAAAGCGCAGCGGAGAAGGCAAATAAAATGAATTGCCAATCCTTTCGAACTTTGCATCTCTGAGAGATGGAACAACTGAGCCAATCCTTTTTAAAGAATCTCTCCTCGGCTTTATGGTGGATGCAACAACATGACTGCAATATCGGCTTGTCTCTTTTACAATTTCTTCGAGCTCATCATCGTTTATGCTTGGAATTATGGGATCAAGCCTCACAGAGCATGGTATGCCATTGGAATGCAGCTCCTCCATTGCCTCCAGCCTTTTGCTCGGCGGCGGCGCATGCGGCTCCACCTTTGCTATTTTTTCATCGTTCAGGCTTGTTAGAGTTATGCTGACGCTTGCATGCATGCTTGCAATCAAATCAACATCTCTTGCAACAAGATTTGATTTTGTTATGATGAGCAACCTTATTTCATTCTCCTTGAATATTCTTAGGCATTTTCTTGTCGCCATTAATTCTTTTTCTTCTGGTGTGTATGGATCAGAGCTATTGGACATGCTTATGTAAATTTTTTTATCTATTCTTTTTACTTCTTTTTTAAGTCTTTTGAATAAGTCCTTTTTCAATCTTGCATGAAAAGCGTCGGGTATGTATGATGTTATGTAGCAGTAAATGCATGCATGGGAGCAACCAGTATATGGGCTGAATGAATATTTTTTGGGGCATGTGCACAACTTGCTTTTCCATGGATCAAAAAGCTGGATGAGCATCTAAATTATTTTAAATATCTCTATGCTCTTCCATCTACTATTGCCATTCGTGGCTATTGCTTCAACACTTATTACATGCTTTCCCATGGTTGTCTCGCCCCATGTCCACTGATATGGAGCTGTGTTATCGACGCTCATCAATTCATTATCAACATAAAATTTAACCTCCTTCATGTTTCCCTCTGGATTTGTTGATGCATTTACTTCTATAGTTATGCTGCCAACAACGATGCTTTTATTCAGGAATTTCAAAAATGGGCCAAAGTTGAATAAATACAATCCCTTGCCAGGTTTCGCTATTTCCACATTCACTTCAATTTTATTTTCCAGCTCCTTTATCTTTACCATTGGGTCTCCAAAAAGATTTGTTTCGTAATAGGTCCATCTCATTCCATTCTCATCGATACGCCATACATTATCTTCTTTCGAATAATGATTTGCTCTCCCTATTTCTCTTATATTTTCCTGGAATAAAGCTTTGAAGAAGGATAAATCATAACGCTCTCCGGGCGAGTCTGTGCTGTTTTCTCTTCCCAAGCCATAGCGGGCATTCATTATGCATGCAAATGCTCCATGCTCATCGAGCGTTAAATGCTCTGCAAAACAGTCATCCTCATAATAATGATTTTCCGGATACCAGTTATCAAAAGAGCCCGCCAGACATGTCTGGGAGTAAAGGAAGAAATATTTTGTATTGTTGAGCAAGCTTAAATCATGATTTCTCATTTTTAGTGCATATGTAGTCCATCCATGGCCATCATGGTTAACGATATTGACGCCATTATTCAATTTTTTGGCAAGGTCATATTTATTCCATTCTTTGTTTCTATCATACAAAGTTGTTATATTATATGAATATGGAATGAATGGAATAACATTATCCTTATGATTTCCTCCCCATTCTGCCTCCCCTCCAAATCCGAGATATTCGCCAAGCAAAAGAATCTGCATTATGTAATGTTCGTCCTCACTGCTCTCTTCATATGCAATTGTCTTATTAATGAAATTGTTTATTTCCTCTATGCCATCAACGCAAGCTCTTCCAACCCATACCTCTGCATATAAATCCGCTTCATCTTCATGGGTGGCAGAATTGCCACTCGCATTTTCTCCCCATTTATCATCATCATCGGTATTAAAATCTCCATCTAGACAAGCGTAATACACATCGGATGGAATGTAGGCTTCAAGCTCGTCAGCTTTTCCTAAAGGCAGCCCATAGCATGTCGCATATAAATAGCGAGGCGGTATTATGTTGCTGCTTTCGTTGGCGGCGTCGCCATCGCCGCCCAGCAAAACGTATTCGATTCCCCAATTTTGATATGCATATCTTATGAATCGCCTTATTTTAGCCTGTGTGTCGTTGAACATTGGATTGGCACTCCAGAATGAGCTGTTTGCGATTATTTCTTCAACTGTAGCAATCTTTGTTTTTATTCCATGCTCCTCCTTATATTTTGCAAATCTCTGGAAAGCATTTTTGAATTTCTCGCTCGTTATTATCAAATATTCATATTCCTGCTCAACAGCTTTCTTCGGATATTCATCGAGCATCCATGGATTATCGATGTATCTCCTGACCCATTCTCTATCTTTCTCCATGCCCCTATACAGTTCATTTACTTTTCCATCTTTCAAATCTATCTCAACCTTTATCCTGCTATAATAATATGTTTTTCCATTATTGTATTCGAGAGGCAAGATATTCAAAACAAGTATTCTATAGCCCCTGAGCCAGTACTCGCCCACTTTTTGATACAATGGTGTCGCTTTTTCATAGTATGCTTTTTCTTTTATTTTAATTCCATTCAAAATCAATGGTTTTGCTTCAACTGGCATATATTCTCCAAAATAAATTTTTTTACCACTCACCTTTATTTTTCCTGCATCTTTCCCATATGGTAGCAAAATATGCAATGGTTTTGCTGGAAGAATAAGTCCATTGATATCGATGCTCTTGCATCCCTTCATTTCAATTCCTTCATTGCCAATAACTGGCTCATCGAAAGCAAGATTTAAAACAATCCTGTTCCCATTTTTTGGCGAGACTGGAAAAGTTGCCAAAAAAAGGATTGCTATTCCTATTGCAACAATCTTTTTTATCATGATATTGTAATATCTGGCGCAATATAATTCTATCGTTATTGGCTGTTGGCTAAAAACTTTTTTAAAGCACGCTAATTTAATTCCATTTAAACATGCCTCAAAAAGTTTATTTACTGCTCCGCATTTTAATTCAGTTTTTGGGGAGGAAAAAGAATGGAAGAGGATATATTCAAGGGTCTACTATCGTCAAGTCAAATATTCAGGAATAAGGAAGTGTTGCGTCCATCCTATGTGCCCTGTTTTCTTCCCCATCGCGAGAAACAGATAAAGGAGCTCGCTTCAATACTTGTTCCAGCTTTGAGAGGTGAAACGCCATCCAATGTTTTTATATATGGTAAAACAGGAACCGGAAAAACAGCTGTTGCAAATTTTACAGGTAAAAAACTCATGGAAAAAGGAAAGGAAATGGATGTGCCGATACATTTCATTTATATAAATTGTGAAATTGTAGACACACAATACAGGATATTGCAGAATATAACAAATCATTTCATAAGAGGATGGAATGAACGAGTCCCATTCACAGGCTGGCCCACAGATGAGGTATATGCAAGATTGATAAAATCAATTGATAAGGCGAGAGGAGTAACGATCATTGTTCTTGATGAGGTGGACAAGGTTAAAGGGGACGAGGTGCTATACAATCTTTCTCGAATAAACAATGATTTAAAGGTTGGGAGAGCTTCCGTTATTGGCATATCCAATGATTTAAAATTCACAGAATTTTTGGACCCGAGAGTAAAATCATCGCTTGGTGAAGAAAACCTCGTTTTCCCTCCATATACTGCAGATGAGCTAAAAGATATTCTTAACGAGAGGGTAAAGCTTGCCTTCAAAGAAAATACAATCGATGAAAGCGTCGTTGCACTGTGTGCAGCCAAGGCGGCGCAGGAGCACGGCGACGCCAGGCGCGCCCTCGACTTGCTCCGTGTATCAGCTGAGATAGCGGAAAGGCTCGGAGATAAGGTGGTTACAGAAAATCATGTGAGACTTGCCGAAGATAAAATAGAGCTTGACAGGATAACGGAGATAATAAGAACGCTGCCAATACAAACGAAGATTGTTTTGAAGGCAGCCGTCATAGGAACGAAAGTTTATGAGGAACTAAATACAGGGGATCTTTACAACATTTACAGGGACATATGCAAGGAAGGCGGTTACAACGTGCTTACTCAAAGGAGAATTGCCGATATAATATCTGAGCTTGACATGATGGGGATATTAAATGCGAGGGTAATATCGAAGGGAAGATATGGGAGGACACGCCAGATAGAGCTTTCAATGCCTTCAAAAATAGAAGAAATACTCGAAAGGGATTCATCGATTCCAAGATTGAAGAATTATGTGCCGAGGCAATCCAAGCTTGATTATATTTGAACTCTTTTCTTTCTCCAGTCTTTTATGAAATTGTATATGTCCCATGATGATGGCACAACAATTATGAAAAACAATGAGATGCCAAGGCAAATCCATTCATCTTTGGGGGCGACAGCATATCCTATCCTGACTGCATCCTTGCCACTATATCCCCATTGCCCTTCTGTGTTGCCTGGAGGGAAAATAAGCTTTATCAGACCAAACCATGGTAACTCGCCTCTTGCCTTTCCAACTATCCATTCAAGCTTTACTGGAGACGAAAGACCGCCTGCTTGATCACATTCATTGTTGTTATCTCCTTTAGTTATGAATCCGCTATGAGGTGGCTTATAATTTTCATATGAACTGTGATATGGCAGAGCAAGACCAAGTTCAACCAAATTTATGCTTTTTGCATTATGTATCCCATATTCCTCTATATCGTATGTTCCATTTGGGTTCTTTTCAATATAGCATATTGCACGATGTATGATTGGAGTGCTGCTTTTATCTCCATCTGGATAGTATATTATCACATCTCCATAGTCTCCATATGTTTTATGTTTTGTATGCGGATTCAATGGATCTCCTCTCGTTATGATATCATCTTTGCCATAAACTTTTTTTACTAAAACAAGGTCACCAGGATCTATTGTCCCAATTCTTCCAAATGGCTCATGTTCATGCATCATACTGCTTGAAGTAACAACAACCATCGGTGTATGAGGAAATTGCCCGGTATAAGCCCATAATGCTGCAAGTATGATTCCGACGATTGCTATCGCCAATATGATCTCTCGAATAAGCATTATTGTTTTTTCCTGCAGATTTTCCATTATGGCCGAAATTGTCTCACCTTTATATTACTTTTCTTCAAAATCTCTTTTGAAAGCTCATCAGGATAATCATTCAGGAAAACAACTTCTTTAATTTCAGCATTCACAATCATTTTTGCACACACACTACATGGAAAATGTGTTACATATAGCGTGGCTCCTTTTATCGAAACCCCAAAAACGGCAGCCTGAATTATTGCATTTTGCTCTGCATGTAGCCCCAAACAAAGTTCATGACGCTCTCCCTCTGGAATACCAAGTTTCTCTCTCACGCATCCAATTTCATCGCAATGGGGGAAACCTTTTGGCACGCCATTGTAGCCAGTTGATAAAATATGTTTATCTTTTACAATTACCGCTCCAACCTGGCGACGCAAACATGTGGAGCGCTTTGCAACAATCTTTGCTATTTCCATGAAATATTCATCGAAGCTTGGTCTAACCAATTTTTCCATGCATGAATATAAATCCTTTTTAAAACAACTATCGTAAAATTTATATACGGAAATTAGCTATCAATTTGATAGCAAAATGATGACGAAAGAAGGAATGCGATGCCCCGAATGCGGTAGCAAGATGATAAAGCATGAGTTTGGCAATAGAGCGTATTATATTTGTCCAAAATGTGGAAAAGAAATTGTGATGCCACTATCTTTCCTCTAATTCTATGCCATAAATCTTTTCAGGATTTTCCTTGTTTATTCTGTAAACATCATCTTCATTTATAGCCCCGTTTGAAAGCAACTCATTTATCCTGCGGGGCACAGTCCGCAAAGAAAGCACAGCTCCAGGGCGGCGCTTGTCATCCAGATAATCTGTTTCAAGCATGAAGTAATGCCCTTTTTTAAAAGCCTCACTTGCGTATTCTTTTGTGGCGAGAACGGAAGGAAAAATACCGAAATTTTCCTCTTTCTTTACCAGAGGGGAAGAATAATGTTTTATAATCTTGCTCCTTTCAATTCCAATTTCATCTGCCATCTTCGCCAACTCTTTCATGTTTTGTTTACTTGCCGCCTCCATATGAAGCAAAACAGGGCAATCAGCATCTTTTGCAAGAGCCATTCCATATTTCATTATCTCTATGCTTTCCTGCCATGTTTGCTCATCCACCTTGAAATGTGGTCTCCCAATCTCACCTATGGCGATGGCTTTCCCTTCAATGCAAAGTTTGTAGGCTTCTTCCATTCCCTTCTTCATCAATTCCATCGCCTTTTCCTTCCCGGCAATTTCCTTCATTTTTAGATAATCTATTGGATATGGACCAATGGTTAAAAAAATCTTAACCCCTGTTTTTTCCTCCGCTTCAGAAGCAAGTTTTATGCCGTCTTCATATATTCCGATGTAGCTTTTTTCCTTCAATATTCGCTTATAATCTGTATATGGGCAGAAGTTGAGATGTGTGCCACCATGCCTTTTGAAATCTTTTATGGCATCGATGAAAAAGCCGTCGCGCCGTAAATGCATGTGGTTATCGAGGATAATCATATTTGGAAATCAATAGCTATATATATCTGCTTTCATGAATTCTCTAAGCAAAGAAGTGGCATAGCAACCTTTTGGCAGGAAAAACTGCATGAAAATGCTGTTGCCTTCTTTTTTCCATGTTATCTTTTTCAATGGAACGAAAAGGGAGCGGCGCATGCCAGGCGATGCCAGCCACGGCATATATGGCATTTTGAATTTGGATGGCTCTATACCTTCTTCTTCCAGTATCCTTGCTTCTATCTCTCCCATTTCTCCCTCTGCGATTTTGCTTTCGTACCCTATTATGGCGCCTGTTGGAAAACACTTCCCTTTTTTAATCCCTTTATTTATTCTTGCTATATTTTTTTCATTTACATATACTCCTTCGCTTGAATTCAGCTCTTTCTTAACAATGTCTCCCAGAATTGCCTCATTTATGGGAAGACTTTTTTTGATTCTTGCCGATAAAATTCTATTGAAGATATATGATTGATATGCATGTATGAATATTCTTATTAAATTTGAAGGAAGTGTTTTAATTGCATTCTCCCATTCACCAGGATTTTTTGCAAGATATTCTATTATTCTTCGCTCGAATTCAAGTTTTTTTGGATAAATCTTTAAAGCTTCTTCAAAATCACGACTTTCTTTCAAAAATTTCCTTGCTTTGTAGCTTTCTTCATCCTCTCCCTCAAAAGGCTCTGCAATATATGTCATGACAGCCTTTTCTACATTGTTTTCAATCAAATATTTTCCAACCAAATGCGTTATTGGACGGGCTATTCCAAATCTTTGCACTCCAAAGAAATTTGGAAAGCCTTTATGGCCATCGATCTCCTTTAAAATTTTGTAGAACTGGAATGGATTTTCAACATTTCTTATCCATATTCTGAATTTATTCCCAATGAGCATTCCATGCATTATTGGCTTATTTGTAACATACAAAGGCTCTATTTCCACATCTCTTATACTTGCATTCAAAATTTTGTGCATCGGAGAAGCTATTGTCATGATTTGAACTGTAACTGCTCTTTTATCTTTAATTCCAGCATATCCTATTGCTTTTGGAGATATTTTTATTGCCTTTGCAAGTTGCTCTATAAGCTTATTCGTTTCCCAATTTTTTGATTTTATCCTCACCACAACATGCTTTCCTTTTGCTGGTTTTGGATATACTGGTAGTTCTTCCACAAAAAAATCTTCAGGATTTTCTTTTATTTTGCCTTTTATTCCTTCTTCCTTCGTTAAATATACTTCTATTCCAATATCCTTTTCCATGGATTATTATTCCTCCAGTTGGTCAAGCAATTCCTTAAAATCGCTTTTAAGCTCCTCTATAGCCTTTTTCAAAAAATCTCTGGCTTTTCCTTTTTTTACTCTTAAATAAAACTCCGGATTGCTTATCAATGGATGACTCATGCGCCATTCCACAAATTCAACCTCGTTGTACTGCAGCAATTTATTTTTTAAAGGATTAAGCAAAGTCTTTTCTCCTATGACCTCAAACTCGATTTCCCTTTCCTCATCTTTTTTAATTTTAACTTCCATCATACCACCCTATCAAGATTCCCCATTCCATAATCATCTGCAATTTTTCTTTCTTCTTTTCTCCCACAAACAGGGCATTCAAGAGTATTGCCTTTTTTTATTAAAGGTTTTCTACAATTTGTACAAAATGCTTTTATAACTCCAAACTCCTTTCCTTTTGTTGAAATCTGAATGAGAGGATCAACTTTTATGACTTTTGCCCTTATTATATCTCCTATCCTGTATTTTGTGCTTGGATGTGTGACAAATTCATCACTTATGTTTGCAATGAATAGGGCTGCATCACGCTCTCCAGCAATCTGCCTTTTTTTACCTGCCACATGAATTATATCTGTTAAAACAAGGTTGTCCATCCATTGTTTGACTTCGCAAATAACTGTATCCCCTTCTTTAAGGACAAGAGGTTTTTCAGTAAGTGGCTCAACAATGGCAAGCATTTTTTTCCTATCCACTTTAAATCTCCCGATCACGCTGCTCCTTATTGCTCCATCATCCTGGAATGTGCCATCGCCAGGCATAAGCTCTTCGGCCATCGCAACGACATCGCCAGGCATTACAACGCTGCCCTCTTTTATCATACAATCCATAAAAACCTTAGCTATATATATCCATCGCATGCTGCATCATACATCATGCAAAAATTTTATATTTTAGTGAGCATTGTTTTAATGCCCCATTCGAAGACCCCTATGAGCGATGATTAGGGGAGCAAGCGTGGGGCTATATGGCGCCTATGGGCCCCTGCGGGATTTGATGACCAGCAGGCCAACCTAGGTGCCAACATTTTCCATTTCTTTGATAATTTTCGTTAACACTATGTTATAGCATGCTTTTATTCCATGCTTTTCTCCAGCGTTTGCTATTGCCCCATTTATTTCTTCTATTTCCGTTCTCTTGCCATTCATCACATCTTGCAACATTGAAGAATAGTTATCGGCTGTTTTTTCTATAATTTCCATTGTTTTTTTGAATGCATCATCGATAACATATCCTTCTTTTCTCGCTATTCTGATTCCTTCATCACATATTTCCCTGATTAAACTTTTGTATTTCATTATGGCTCCATTTTTGCATTTGAAAATTGTCGTAAGAGGGTTTATGGCAGAATTTATTACAACTTTTCTCCATATTTCCTCCTTTATTTTTTTGCTTATCCTCGTTTCTATTCCTGCTTCATTGAATGCTTTTGCTATTTTTCTTATTCTATTGCTTATCTTTCCATCCATCTCACCTATTACCGTTTCTCCGTAGCCAGCGTGTCTTATTTTTCCGTAATCAATGAATGTCACGCCATGATTTGTTATCCCTCCGATTACATTTTCATATCCAACAATGCTTGCTATCTCTTCCTCATTGTTTAGTCCATTTTGCAAACTTAAGAAAGGCAATTTACCAAATCTCTCGACTGCTTCCTCCACAGCTTTTTTTGTATCGTAAGCTTTCGTTGTCAATATGATGAGCTCGTATCTACTCCCATCCCATCTCGTTTTAGGATGAAATATTCCATTGCTCAATCCCTCGACGATAAGCCCATTTTTTTCTATAGCCTCAACATGTTTTTCCCTTCCAACAATCAAAACATCATGCTTTTTTGATAACAGGGCGGCGAAAAGCGAGCCCAGCGCGCCTGCGCCATAAACAATGAATTTCATTCCTCCTCCCAATCTATACAGATTTCAGGGCAAACATCTATGCATTCCCCACAATCTATGCATAGCTGCTCATCTATTATGGCGACATCATCCAAAGAAATTGCTCCAACTGGGCATTCATCTACACAATCGCCGCATCCAATGCAGCATTGCTCATCAACAACGACAGGCATAATTGAAAATGGGGCAGCATTTATATGCGTAATGCATCATTTGTCCATTAAATTTATCTATGCAAATTTCTATCAGCAATATGAAAGTCAAGTTACCATATGGAAAAGGATTTCTTGAGGCGAATATTCCAGATGAGAATCTGGTGGAAGTTGTTTATCCAAATGAAATTAGACCAGAGAAGGATGTGAGTCAATACATAAAGGAGGCGTTGCAAAAGCCGATGGGAGCGTTGCCATTGAAAAAGCAGGCTAAGAGAGGAATGAAGGTTGCAATAGTGGTAGATGACAATACCAGACCATGTCCAACATGGGAGATGATGCCCCATGTCATAAAAGAATTGAAAGAGCAGGGAATAAAAGAGGATGACATTCTTGTTATATTTGCAACAGGAACACATCGCGAAGTTAAGCATGAAGAAGCTGCTCGTTTACTCGGCAAAAATTATGCGGAAGAGCTTGAATACATAAGCAATAATTGCAAAGGCAATGATTTCACATACATTGGAACAACCTCTCGCGGCACGGATGTAAAAATAAAAAATGCTTTTTTAGAAGCAGATTTAAAAATACTGCTTGGCGATGTCGAGATCCATTATTTTGCTGGATATGGAGGGGGAAGGAAAAGCATACTTCCCGGAATAGCTCACTATTCTACCATACAGCATAATTACACAACAAACTTTTTCCATCCGATGGCAAAACCTGGCGTTCTGGATGGCAACCCGATGTATGAAAACATGACGGAAGCCGCCCGCCTTGCGTCGCCGCATTTTTGTTTGAATGTTGTGCAAAATGCAAAGCATGAAATAGTTGGTGCTTTTGCAGGTGACTTTGATTTGGTGCTGAGAAAAGGAGCTGCCCTTGTTGACAAAATGTATAAGGTGAAAGTGAAGGAAAAAGCAGATATTGTTGTCACCGCCGCCGATGGCAGCCCTCATGATGTCAATCTTTATCAGGCTTACAAAGCCATACATCTTGCATTGAATGTCGTTAAAGAAAATGGCGTGATCATTCTTGCTGCAGAATGCCCAGATGGCCATGGCTCAGAGCCATACTATCAATGGATGAAGAAATATAAAACGAAGGAGGAAATGGAAGAAGAGTTGAGGAAGGAATTTATTCCAGGTGGCCACAAAGCTTTTTATCATTTAAAGGCTATGGACAAAGCAAAGTTGTTTATTGTTTCGGACATGGACAGAAAAATGCTTGAAGATGTTTTCAGAATGAATGTTTTTGAAAGCGTTGACGACGCCATAAAAGAAGCCTTAAAAATAAAAGGAAAAAACGCAAAAATTTTGGTGATCCCGCGTGGAACAACAACACTCGTTGTCTAAACCATTTCCTTTATCATTTTTTTATATTTTTCTGCCATCTCTCTTGCAATGTTTTCATCTTTTGATTGGGAATATATCCTTATTATTGGTTCTGTTCCAGATGGTCGTATCAAAACCCAGCCATTTTCATGAAAAATTTTTATCCCATCTGTATAATCGGCTTTTCCTTCCACTTTCTTCTTCAATTCTTTCATTATCCTATCCTTATCTTTGCATTCAACCTTTGTCTTCACCATTTTATAATCTGGAACTTCTTCAAGCAACTCCGACAAACTTTTTCCCTTCAAAGCCATCAATTCAAGCATTGCAACGCTTGCCATTCCTCCGTCCCTGCAATATTGATGTTCTGGAAAGATAAGTCCGCCATTCTCCTCTCCTCCAAATGTTGCCTTCAATTCAATCATTTTTCTTGCAACTATTGGAGAGCCTACTTTGGTGTAGACAACACTTCCTCCCTTTTCCTTGACATATTCTTCAACACAGCTCGACGTTGAGACAGGCGTTACAACAACGCCTCCTTTTTCCTCAACTTTATAGCCAGCTATCAATGCAAGGCTTTTATCTCCATGAACATAATTTCCATTTTCATCAACAAAAATAGCTCTATCAGCATCGCCATCATATGCTATGCCAATGTCAGCATTCATCGCTTTTACTGCATTCATCAAATCTTTTATGTTTTGCGGCGTCGGCTCAGGCTGGCGAGCTGGGAAATTGCCATCTGGATGGCAATTTATGCCGACAACTTTTGCCATCTCGCCTATCAAATATGGCATTGTATAGCATGCTGCCCCATTTCCGCAATCAATAACAACTTTAAAGCCATGCTTTTTTATCTCTTCCTTTTTTATCAAATCGAGTATGCTCTCAATATAAAAATCTGTGATATCAATGTCATAAACTTTTCCAATCTCATTCCATGCCTTTGTCTTAAAGCTTTCGTTGAAATAAATTTTTTCTATCTCCTCTTCCCTGCTTCTCGCAAGCTCAGTCCCATCTTTATCTATAACTTTTATTCCATCGAATTGCGGCGGGTTGTGCGAGGCTGTTATCATCACTCCAGCATCCACTTCCATGTTTTTAACATAATATTGCAGGGCTGGCGTAGGAACAATTTTTGCATCGAAAACATTGTTTCCAGTTGATATCAAACCAGAGATGACAGCATCCTTCAACATTTCATTCGCTGTTCTTGTATCTGTCGCTATCGCAATATTACCCTGAAAATAACTTCCTATGGCTTTTCCAAGGCGAAGAGCAAGCTCTGGTGTCATATCCTCGTTAACAACGCCTCTAACTCCATTTGTGCCAAACAATCGCATGATTGAAAACAAAGAAGATATATAATTTTATTCTTATCCTGTCCAATGCATTGCTACAATAATCATATCAAGCACATTTATTACACCGTCGTTATTTAAATCTGCTTCTTTTATGTATCTTTCATCCCCTTCCTGCCCTCCAAAGTGCACTCCTATTATAATTAAATCTAGAACATTAACATGGGAATCTTTGTTTATATCGGCTTTTGTAGCAATCTGGAAATGCATTACCGCACTAGTATTTCCATTTCCATTTACATCTTTGGCATACAAATAGAAAGAGTATGTTCCTTCTAAATCAAAAGAAGCATTGTAATAATATGCTCCATTGCAATATTTCATACTTGCATTAATATAACTTCCATTTGGAAGCGTTATATTTATCCATATTTCAGCAACTCCAACATTGTCGCTGGCATTACATGTTATGTTTATAAAACCAGCATATATTTGTGATGGGTACGTAATATCTCCTATAGTCGGGGGAATTGCATCACCAAATTCACTATAATTATATTGCTTTGTATAATACTCCATTGAATCCATATACATCCATGGAGATGTTTGATATAAGCTAAGATAAATCTTGAAGTTCCCATTGTATCTCATTCTATAAATTCTCAATCCATCAAATCTTATCGTTATATTATGTATTCCTTTGGTGAAATAAGTGTTATTCCCTTCCCCACCAAACCAATTCCACTCTCCATTTGTTTCATTCCAGTAATAAATATCTCCATCTAATTCATAATCTCCTTCTTCAGTTACATTTACTTGAGCCTCTATTACTAAATAATCATAGTAGCTATCATTATCAGCATCAATTCCATAATCATCTACAATTCCTGTAAATTGAATGGGAGGTATATATTCTTCTATTGAGATGTTATATTCTGTAAATAAATTTGCGTAAGTGTAGTACCCCATCTCTAAAAAATCAAATTGGTAAGGATGGTGCTCTATCAGCAGATAATATATTCCGTCTCTTGGGCATTCCATTTTATTTGCTCATTACCATGCCATTCAACATAATAATCATATAAAATATTTTTATTTTCATTTTCATCTAGAACATAGCAAACTATATTATAGTTAGTCAGGTTATCTAACTTTATCAAATATGTTTTATTTTGGATTCCTGTAAAATTAAACCAGTCTATATCTGCTATGCCGTGAATTGTATGATGCTGGCTCTCATTTAGGGGCAAATAAGTAGCTTGTTGTGGTGCATTATCTGGTTCATATGCATCCATTGGATATTCTTCAAATTCTGTAAAATTATAATTTTCTGTGTTATATTTTAACTCATAAAATAAATTAAAGAGGAGATCATTCCAACTGGATCTAAAAAATATCACATAACTTCCATTATAGCATAGAGCGTTCAAATATCTACCGTCAATATTAAATGAGATGTTATGAATGCCAGCATCATCGAAATAGAAATAAGAATATTCAGTTGTAATTAATTCTCCATTCTCGGTGAAGATTAAAATGTTATAGCCTTCTCCTAAGTGGGATTTATTAACTTTTAATTCTGCTTCTATTGTAAGATAATCAAAATCTCCATCGCCATCTGTATCATTTCCAAAATCCCTGATAACGCCAGTCAGCATAACTGGCGGCTCCTCAAATATTGTGTATGAATATGTGATATTGCTTGCATATTCTATGTAATCCATCCACTCCTCACTTTCCTCAATTTTATAAAGATTGATAAAGAAATAATATGTTCCATTCAATCTATATCTTTGTATATTTTTTCCATCAAATAAAATGGAAATATTATGAACTCCTTTAGAGAAATAAATTTGAGGAACTGTAGCAAAAACGACTCGTCCTTCATTAAATGCTGGAGTATCAGAAAGCATTGCAGATAGAGCATATATTCCTTCCTCGTTTATCTCCAACTGAACTGTTGCTCTGAGATATTTATATTTTCCATTGCTTTCATTCAAATTAGTTGGACATATGTCAACGATACTAGATATATTGGCAGGTGCGCATCCTGTGCCATTTACAAGAATCTCTATTTCTCCTATAGGGGGTTGATAAAAACTTTTATTGGTTGCTTTTATTGTAATATTTTGTGTATCAAGAGACACATTAACATTGCTGTTACTTACATACCTTTTAATTGAGAAGTTTTGCGGAAAGTGTATTTTTTCTGTTAAATCTAAAATTTTAGAGTCAGTTATGGTTACAGTCGCTACAGAATAGCATAACTTCAGAAATTTGATGACGGAGTTAAGATGTACACGCAGAGTGAGCTCAAAAGGAAGCGTTGAATTAACATTTCCGACAAACCCATCTATCGAAAGATCCAGATCATCTATAGCAATCAATTTATTGTCTATCTTCAATAGCTCCAAAATATCTCCTAAAAACTCTTTTTTTACTTCTCGCCACAACTCCAAAACCGCCTTTTTTTCCGTTTCATTAATCTCTCCATTTCCGTCTCCAATAAAAGCATCTGCCAGCCCCCGCCCTAATGCGGCATTTCCAATAAGATTGTAATGAATGTAGATATTTATGCTATTCCACGAATTGAAATTGATGTCTACATTCACAGAATCCTTCGGTGCTTTTTCCAGCACAATATCTCCTATATTTATTTCTCCATAATTGGTTATATTCAAATCGATTACCTTATTGTAGTATCCTGTAGGATAAGCTATTGAGGAAATTTTTGCAACGGTAAGAAGTTTAAAATGCCCTTTGTATACAATTACTTCAAATTCCCCCATATAATTTGTTTCCCCTCCGAATATACCATCCAACGGATGTTTTAGGTCTATAATTATAACACCTGCATTTGATATTGGTTTTCCGGAGGGATCAATTATTCGACCTTTTATAATAGTAGAAGGAGGTAATTTCTTGTCCATAGAAATATTTAACCACAAAGTTTCATTATCTTTAACAAGATGCCAATAATTTGTATTGTATATAAACAGAAAGTAAGAAAAATAGCCTTCTGCTTCCACGTTAATGCTTATATTCCCTGCAGGAATACTGATGTTATAAAATCCACTTGAATTTGTTTCATCATAAAACCATTTTTCATGTCCTTTCTCGTCTCTCCACATAACATTTACATCAGCGTCTACTGGTTTTCCATCTATGGAATCCTTAACATATCCACATACAAAAGAATTTCTCAAAGGTTCTGGATCGAGAGAAAGATTCATCCATGTCAAATTGCCGTATAATAGAAACCATGTGCTCTCATTTGAAAAATATCCTGTTTTATAAACTTCTAATTTTGCTTCTCCTTCCGTCAAATTAATGCTATAAAATCCACTTGAATTGGTATAGCAATGATACCAATTATACTCTCCAAGCTCATTTCGCCATTGGATTTCCACATAAGCATTTTCTATTGGTTCTCTATTTAAAGAATTTAAAACATATCCGCACAATTTAACCTCTTTCGCAGGATACAGAGAAATATTTATCCATGTAGAGTTATCCTCAAAATAAAAATGCATATATTTTGAATAATAGCTGTTTTTTGATACATGCAAGCTTATTTCCTGTTTTGGAACCTCGATTCTATAGAAACCGGTAAAATCAGTATAGTTTGTTATTGAGTAATAAGAATCATTTTGCCTCCAGCTTGCTTCTATTGTTGCATTTACAATTGGATTGCCATTTTCTACATCAAATACATATCCCATAATAACAAAATTCTCCTCATAACTTACTTTGTTAGATTTGTTAATTAAAGAGACATTAATATAGCTATCTTCTTGGTCTGCTTTAAATGAATAATAAAAACTTTCATATCCTTTCTTGTCAACGTTTAGAACCACTTTTCCTTTAGAAACAGATGCGAAATAATGGCCTTTTTCATTACATTTTATATTTTTCCAACCTTCTTTATCTCGCAAATGAACATGAGCATATTTAAGAGGCATTTTATCATAAGCATCGATTATGTATCCTTGTACCACTATATTGTCTTCCTGATGATTTTCAGTTATTAGATTCACATCTGATGTAGCTATGGTTGTTGCTAATTTTATAATAAGTATGGTGAAAATTATCTTCCCCAAAAATTTACCAAAATTCTTTTTCTTCCTCATAAAAGGATAAATGGAGATAGTTATAAAATTTTTGTTAACAGTTAACAATCAACAATTATTAATGACTTATTCTTATTACATCGTGCATATAGATGACAGCATAAAAATAACGGTTTTCGATGGTGTTTATGAGCCAGCTGAAGATAGCTATTTGCTGATAGAAGCAATAGATGCAGAAGATATAAAAAATTGTAAAAAGGCTCTCGACATGGGCTGTGGAAGCGGAATAATAGCTCTGCATCTCGCAAAATTTTGTTCTGTCGTGGCTGTAGATGTGAATGAGATGGCAGTTAAAAATACAATGCATAATGCAAAACTGAATGGAATTAAACTGGAGGCAAGAAAAAGCGACCTTTTCTCCAGCATATATGAAAAGTTCGATATCATAGCTTTCAATCCTCCTTACTTGCCAACGGAAGGCGAGGACATAGCATGGGATGGCGGTAAAGGAGGAATAGATATCATGAACAACTTCTTCAAAGATGCATGGAAATATTTGAACAAAGATGGAAAAATTTATTTTATAGCAAGTAGCCTATCAAATATTGAGGAATTGATTGAAAAGAATGGCAGATATGAATTCAAAAAAGTTAAAGAAAAAGCTTATTTTTTTGAGAAGATATATGCCTACGTTGCTAAACCAGTTCCATAGCAAGTTGCAGGCATGAAAAGAAATCGTTGAGCGTATGAACCAGTGACATTGCATTTCCCCTGCAAATCGCCACGATGTGCTTTCCTTCCACCCTGCTTTCAATATATCTTTCATTATCTATTTTCAAAGCCTCGTTAACAATTTTGGCTTTTGCAACGCTTCCACAATCAATTTTTATTAATAACTCGAGCATAAAAATCAACCAGCCTTTCAGCCATTTTTTCAATGCTATACTTCCTTGCATGTTCCCTGCATTTTTCCCTCATGTCCTCGTTTCTTATAGCCAGTAGCAGCTTTTCAGCAAATTCATTTATGTTGCCAGGCTGGAATAAATAGCCTGTCTCGCCATCAATAACAAATTCTGGAATCGCTCTTGCTTTGGCAGCGACGACAGGCACGCCAGCCGCCATCGCCTCCAGAGCGACGATGCCCTGCGTCTCATATGTAGATGGGAAGGCAAAAACACTTGCAGCATTGTAATAATCTGGTAACTTTTCGTCTTTAATAAAGCCAGTGAAAATTACATTTTCCAAAGCCAATCTTTCCGCTTTTTTCATCAATTCTTTCCTGTAAGGGCCTTCGCCCCCTATTATCAGAACAGCATCGATTTTTTCATTCAATATTTTAAAAGCATCAATAAGCCAGTCGATATTTTTTTCTTTAACTATTCTACCAACATGAAATATTATTGGTTTACCATATTTTTTTCTTATCTCGCTTCCATCTCCTTCTTCAAATCTTTTCACATCTATTCCAGTCGGTATGACTTCTATTTCATCATGGAATTTTTTTAATTTGCTTGCAACGTAATTGCTTGGAGCAATAACAGCTTTGCACCTCCTGAAATACCATCTCAGCCATGTATTAAGCAGCTTTCTTGCAAGATCCTGCATTCCTTCCGAGAAGAAATAAACAGAGTCTTGAATAAAAGTATGATATGTGAAAACGAGGGGCAAGGAATTTAAATGAGAAGCCATAACTGCGTATGTTCCAATCACACCAGGAGAGTGGGAATGAATTACATCTATATCAAACTTTTTAACAATTTTGGCCACCTTTTTTGAAAATATTGGAAGTAAGGAAGCGATTCTATAGTCGGGATATTTTGAATATGGTTTCGATTTAAAATAAAATATATTTTCCTCCCTTCTGTTTTCCTTTCCAGGGGCAAAAATATATATGTTATGTTCTTTTTCTAAAACTCTTTTGAATGAAAGCAATGAATTTACAACCCCATCCCTTGTAGGAAGCCATGTATCCGTGAACCATGCTATTTCCATTTTAATCCAGTTATCTTCAATGCAAGTAAAACCGATAGAAGAGCTATTGCCTCTCC
>JAGGXG010000014.1 GCA_021163175.1 Thermoplasmata archaeon | reverse complement strand
CTCGTCAATGGCGTATTCCATTTCTCGCTCGAAACCTGCATGCTTGACAATATCATCATCGCAGCTATCGCCACCACAAACACTCCAAATACGGTTTTTCTTCTCACATCCATTTTTTCGCCTCCAAAATATATATGCCATTTCAGTTATATAATTAACTGATGAAGGATGCAGAGCAGCACATTTTTATATTTAAAATCCAATTGCTATTGTGAAAGGAAAAACAAGATGCCCCTATTGCGGCGAATATGTAATCGTTGAAGTTCCAGATGGGACAACAGGAGTCCAGACTGCAACATGTCCAAATTGCGGAATGAAGATAAAGGTAGAAGTGAGTGAGGAAAAGAAGGAAATGAAAGAGACGCAAGCCATTCATCCAACCGTGCAAAAAATAAAGCCGACGAGCAGGCTGGCGGTGGCGGGCGCCTTGCTGCTCGTTGTTTTCCTGCTGGGGGCTGCGATGGGCGGGCTTTTGCTGAGTGAGGAGAGTGCATTTTATCATGGAATCGGAGATTACAGAGGGAAGGTTGTTGATGAGGATGGCAACGCCATACAAAATGCGAGAGTTTATCTGGATGGGAATTTTAGTGGAGTTACAGATGAGGAGGGAATATTCATTTTGAAAAATGTTAGCGCTGGAAAGCATTTGCTGGAGGTAGAGAAAGAAGGTTATAAGAAGATAGAGGCAAAAATATTTGTTTTTCCGACAAGAATAGCAATAACTTCAAAATTTGTTTTGAAAAATGGAAGTGGAATTGAAAAGGAAAGCGATTTGCAGTCCACATTCATAGAATTGATTCCTGTTATTGCGACAGCCATTATAATAATATCATTCCTTCCTTTGATAGGGGCAATATTTTGCTTCCTGAAAAAAGGCTTTGTCATAGCTTTAATAGCTTCCATATTTGGCATATTTTCCATAGGATTTTTCATCGGAAGTGTGCTAAGCATAATAGCTCTCATAATAATATTGCTCAGCAAAAATGAATTTATGGGAGAGGTAAAATATTAATACCACGCCTTACTATTTTATCAGAATGGCTAAATTGTGGTTATATGGAAGGATGTTCATTGCTATAGCAGCCATATTCGCAATACTATATGGGCTCATAGTTTTGATAGCTTATTTGCTCGGCTTTTATGGAACAACTGCATTCATTTTCCTTGCATTTTTTGCTTTCATACTCGTATTCCTGCAATACTGGATCAGCCCGAAGATTGTTGAGGCAACCATGCATGTTAAATATGTAAGCGAGAAGGAAATGCCATGGTTGCATGAAATTGTTGAAAGACTTGCAAAGCAGGCAGGAATACCAAAGCCAAAAGTTGGAATAGCCAATGTTGCCATACCAAATGCATTCGCTTTTGGAAGGAGCAAGAAAGATGGAAGAGTTTGCGTTACAAAAGGATTGCTAAAAATTTTGAATAAGGAAGAAATAGAAGCTGTTCTGGGACATGAGATATCGCATATAAAGCATCGGGACATGGTTGTTATAACAATGCTATCTGTCATTCCTTTGATAAGCTATCTCATATTCTGGAATTCCCTCTGGAGCAGAGACAGGCGGAACGGCGCCGTCGCCGCCATCGCTTTTTTAGTTTATTTGCTCACCAATCTTATTGTTTTATATGTCAATAGGCTCCGCGAATACTATGCCGACTATGGTTCTGCAGAGCTGACGAAAAAGCCACATTTGCTTGCATCCGCTTTATATCGCATCACTCTTGCCACATATGGAATGCCTGTTGAAGAAATAAAGAAGGTTGAGGGAATGAAAGCATTTTTTGCAACTGATCCATCTAAAGCAAGACATGATTTGATGGAATTGAGAAAAGCTGACTTGAACATGAATGGCCATTTGGATGAGCAAGAAGTTAAACTGTTTGCTTCTCATGCAAAGCCAAGCAAATTCGATAAAATAATGGAAATATTTTCATCTCATCCAAACATTATAGATAGAATTAAAAAGTTAGCGGAGGTAGAATGAAATTGATAAAAATGGAAGTGTATCCTGCTGTTGCAAGAGGGGAAAAATATTCTGAGATAGTTTTGGTGAACGAGAACAAAGCATTGCCCATATATGTGAGCCATAATCAGGCGGAAAGCATAATGAATGGACTAAATGGAATAAGATTTCACCGCCCCTTAACGCATGATTTGTTCATACAGGTAATAAATTCAATGGGTGGCTCTATAAAAAAAGTTGTTATCGACGATCTTGCAGAAGGAATTTTTCTAGCAAAACTTTACATTGAGATGGAAAGAGATGGAAAAAGAGAAGAAATTGTGCTTGATGCCCGTCCGAGCGATTGCATAGCTCTTGCTGTAAGAGAAGGATGCGACATATATGTTGCTGAGAGTGTGCTTGAGGAAGCTGGAAGGGACAAAAGAGAACTTGGTCTGGATTGATAGAATGATTGAGATAAGTTTTGAAGATGGAGAAAAAGCCGTTAGATATGCAAGATATGTTATTGAAAAGCATGTTAAAGGAGAAGAAATTGAAGACAAGCCAGATGGAAAAATTTTTGAGGAAAAGCATGGTGTTTTCGTTACCATAAATAAATATCCATCAAAAATGCTTCGTGGCTGCATAGGCATACCGGAGCCAATAATGCCATTGAAAGATGCTCTTAAAGAAGCTGCTATATCTGCATGTCATGACCCCCGCTTCCCTCCTTTGCAGGAAAATGAGCTTGATGAAATTGTTGTAGAAGTTAGCATACTTACGAAACCAGAACTAATCAAAGTTAGTAAGCCGGAGGAATATATAAAAGAAATAAAAGCGGGGAGAGATGGATTAATAATTGAGAAGGGATTTTATCGCGGCTTGCTGCTCCCGCAGGTTGCAACCGAGTATGGCTGGGATGAAATGGAATTTTTGAATGAAACTTGCATGAAAGCTGGATTGCCTCCGGACTGCTGGTTTAATGAGGATGTTAAAATATACAGATTTCAGGCAGTTATTTTTGAAGAAGAAGAACCGAGAGGCAGAATAGTAAGAAAAAATGCTTGAAGGTTATTACGCCATTCTCAAAGGCAGAGAAAAAGCAAAATATTTGAAAAGCAAAGAAAATGGAATTTTTGATGAATTGCTGGAGAAAGCATGGGATATGTTCCATCACTGCAATCTTTGTGAGCACAGATGCAATGTTGACAGGGAAAAGCAAAAGGGAATTTGCGATGTAACGAAAGCGAGCATTGCAACCCATTTCATGCATTATGGAGAGGAAAGCTTTTTGGTTCCATCGTATACAATGTTCTTTTCAGGTTGCAATTTTAAATGCGTTTATTGCCAGAACTGGGATATATCTCAAAGGCAGGCTGGCTTATATATAGAGCCAGAGAAAATGGCTGAATACATTGAAAAAGCTTATGAAAGAGGAGCAAAAAACATAAATTGGGTTGGCGGCGAGCCAACGCCAAACATTCCATATATACTTGAAACTTTGAAGAATAGCAATGTTAACATACCCCAGATATGGAATTCCAACATGTATTTGACAACGGAAGCCATGGAATTGCT
>JAGGXG010000045.1 GCA_021163175.1 Thermoplasmata archaeon | reverse complement strand
GGAAAAATAGAGAAAATGATCTATAAAAAGGGAGAGCATAAGCCCGCATATGGAGATACAAGTAAAAATGAAAGAATGGAGATATACATGGATACAGAAATAGGCGAAATAGTTATCGCCCAAATAGCAGGAATATTTGCAAGAAGAATATTACCATATGTTAAAGAAGGACAATACATTAAGAAGGGAGAAAAGATAGGAATAATAAAGTTTGGATCCCGTGTTGAATTAAAGCTTCCGAAAAATTGTAAAATTGTTGTTAAAAAAGGAAGGAAAATTAAAGCTGGAGAAACAATTGCAACGAATTTGTAATTTTTATAAATGCTTAAATATACCCTGATTATTTTTTATTGGAGATGAAATTAAGGATTAAATTGCTTGTGCTATTGCTTCTCATTTCATTATTGCCATTGCTTTCATTTAGTGAACTTTTATCGCAACGAAGCATGAAAGAAATTAAAGAGAAGACGGAAGACGGAATAATGAATTTAACGAAAGCCAAGGCTGAGGAATATAATAAAGTATTTAAAACGATGGAGGAGGAAATCAATGTTGCTGCAGAGGAAATTGGAGAAACATGGAATAAAGGGAATGGTAATATAAACTATAGCCACATATGGATTGCTCCAAATGGAAGTGAGGCGGGCATAGAAAATTTTGCAAATGTTTTTACTATAATACACGGCATATGCGCCCGCCACCCCGAGGTCAGCCTCGCCTATTTTGGCACCAAAAATGGCGTGCTTTTTTTAAGCGATAGCAGAGTTGTTGAAAAGTTGAAGGAAATTGGAACATTTGATCATAGAGTGAGGAAATGGTATGTTGAAGCAGAGAGGAGCAGAAAGAATGTATGGACAGAGTATATCGATGTGAATACTGGAGAGGTTACATTGAGTAATTCTCAGCCCGTCTATAATAATGGAGGTCTCATAGGCGTTGTCTCCCTTGATTTACCTTTGCCAACAATAAAGGATGATATTCTGGACATAAAGTTTCAGGGAGAGGGCTATGCAATCTTGGTTGATAAAAATGGCAACATAATTGTTCATCCTGACTATACAGCTGGGAACAGAACATGGGAAGAAAGTTTTCCAGAAGAAAACATAGTTAACATAAGCGGTTTATCTTCCCTTTATAAATATATAAGAAATGGTAGCCAGGGAATTAAAAAAATAGAGATGACTGCCCCATATTATGCTGCATATTATCCATTACATGAGATAAATGGTTCGCTTGTTTTTCTTTTGCCTGAAAAAGTGGTTAGCGAGCCAATCAAAAAAATGCAAAATTTGTTATGGTTTGTAGCAATATCCATGTCAATAATAGTTATGGCTGCAGCCATATTTTTCTCATTAAGCATTACAAAACCTGTTGAAAAGTTAAAAAAGGCTACTGGAGAAATTGCCAAGGGAAACCTTGATCATACTGTCGATGTCTTTCCAAAAGATGAAATAGGAGAACTTGCCAGAAACTTCAATGACATGGTTATTAAGCTCAGGAAACTTACAAAATCTCTGGAGGAATCTGAAAAGAAGTATAAGGATATATTTGACTATTCCATAGATGCAGTATATATTTCAAATGAGAGAGGAAAATTGCTCGACATAAACAAAGCTGGAGAGGAACTTTTTGGCTATAGCAGAAAGGAATTGATGAATATGGATGTCACAAATTTGTATGTTAACAGGGAAGACAGAGAAAGATTCAAAAAGGAAATAGAGAAAAGAGGATATGTGAAAAATTTTGAAGTAAAATTGAAAAGGAAAGATGGTAAGGAAATGGATTGCTTGCTTTCGAGTGTGATGTTCAAAAAAGGAGATGAGATAATATATCAGGGAATGATAAAGGATATAACCCCATTGAAGGAAGCGAGAAAAGAATTGGAAATATATAATTCTTTACTCAGGCATGATATAAGCAATCGCCTTCAAATAGCTTTTGGAATAGTTGAATTGATCAAAGATGAGGAAAAAGATGATGAGTTAAAGGAGCTCATCGAAAAAGCATTTGACAATCTGCTATCAATAAAAAATCTGCTGATGAAGCTCAGGATGATAAGCAAATCATATGAAATAACACCCAAGAAGATTGATCTTGATAAGGCAATAAAGGAATCAATAGAGTATCATACCGATATTCTTAAGGAAAAGAAAATAAATGTTCATTATGAAGAAAATAAAATCAAAGTTATGGCAGATGAAATGCTTTCAAATATATTTTCCAACATAATAGAAAATGCCATAAAGCATGGAAAATGTAAAAACATTTACATTGAGGTGAGAGAAGAAAATGGCTACTATGTTGTTGATATAAAAAACGATGGAAAGGAGATACCAGAAGAAATAAAAGATAAACTTTTTAAAATGGGAGTGAAAGGAAAGGGAAGCAGTGGCTCCGGCTTAGGCTTGCATCTGGTTAAAAAAATTGTTGAGAGATACGGCGGCAGGATAGAGGTGAAAAGTAATAAAAAAGAAACAGCATTTTCGATATATCTGCCAAAAGTTTAATCATGGGCTTTTATTCCTCTCGTCTTTCCATCTTTTTCTATTCTCACGAATCCAAATCTTTCAAATTGCACGATTTCACCATGCTTTATTTCATCTATGTTTTTTTCCACATAGCCTTTCGTTATTTTAAGACTGTTTTCATCAAACTCTCCATTTTTGAAAGGAAGCAAAGGAATCACAACTTCCATTTCATAATGCTCTTCCGTAACCCACTGTATTTTAGGTATTTGCAAAAGCTCGTCTCCTGCATACTCTCCCTTTATCACATCGTTCTTTTCCAAAACAACCACATTATACAAATCCTTGAGCCTGAATTTGCTTCCCTTTTCAAACTTTGAAGCATCGCTGGCAGGAATATAAAACATGCCTTTCGTTTCCACTTTTCTTTCTCCCATATTAATGGAAGGATGATATTTTAAAACCGCTTCTCTCTCTGGAGCATTTTCAACAATAACTTTTACTGGCTCTGGAACAAAAAAAAGCCTTTTAGCCATTCCATCCAGCAGCTTCCTGTTGACTGCTTCCAGATTTTCAAAAACAACGACGCTCTCGCTTTTGGAAATGCCCTGCAACAACACAAACTCTTTTATCGCTTCCGCCAGTATTCCGCGTCTCGCCAAGCCTCGTAACGTAGGCAGGCGTGGGTCATCCCAGCCCCATACAAGTTTCTTTTCCACCAACGGCTTAAGCTTTCTTTTCGAGACTGGCATTCCTTTTATTGAAAGGCGGGAGAATTCCATCAGATGGGGCTTTCTTAAGTCAAGGCAGTCCAGAATGTAGAAATAAACTTCATCCCTCAATTCATACTCCTTGGTTCTGAAAGGATGTGTGATGCCAGACAAAGAGTCTTCAATAGCTCCATAGAAATCATAGGTTGGCCATACTCGAAAACGGGTGCCATGTATTGGATGAGGATGGTCAATTATTCTGAAAAGAATTGGATCGCGCATCGCCGTATTCTGAGATTTCATATCTCCTTTAAGCCTTAAGACGGCTTCTCCTTCTTTCATTTTGAAAAACTCGTCCCATGGTTGCTCTTTTCTATTCCGACATGCACACTCTTTTCCGAGTCTTCTATTTTTCCTTATTTCTTCCTCGCTACATGTACATATATAGGCGCAACCTCTTTCCAACAATTCCTTTGCAAGCTCATAATGCTTGGGAAGATTATCGGAAGTGCGATACTCTTTATCCCATTCTATTCCAAGCCATTTCAAATCTTCTTTTTGGGCATCGTAAAACTCCTTCTTTTCATTAACCGGATTCGTGTCATCGAAACGCAGTATGAAAATTCCATCATACATGCGTGCATATTCATAATCTATTACAGCAGCTTTAGCATGTCCAATGTGGAGATAGCCATTTGGCTCAGGGGGAAATCTTGTCACAACTTCTCCTTTTCTTGCATCTGGCAAAGGCGGCAGCTTTATCTCTTTTTTCTTCTTCTCTTCATTTATTTCTATTCCAAGTTTTTCCGCGATTTTTTTCTGTTCTTCTATGGAAAGTTTATTTATTTCTTCAACAACCTCTCTAACTATTTTAACAATTTCCTTTGCATCTCCTTTAACTTCAGCCATGACTTTTCCTATTACAGCCTTCAAGCTCGCTTTTCCATCAAATTTTATTGCATTGATGAGAGCATATTTTTTCGCTATTTCCTCGATGCCCATCTTTTTTTATTTCCTACTCTTTTTTAAAGTTTGTGAGAGGTGTTTAATTAACATTCATTTTCATCATGTAGAAACATTTATATATTTCTGAATATATATGCAAATAGGTGATAAACATGCCTTGGGGATTTGGTTTCGGAAGAGGTTGGTGGGGAAGAGGAAGAGGATTTGGCGCCACATTAGGCTACTGTCCGTGGACAGGATTACCAAGAGGCTGGAGATGGTTTATGCCATACTATACACCATACTATACGCCTTATAGCGCATATTATGGTTATCCATACTATCCAGCATACTATTGGCGGTATGGCTACCCATACTATCCTTGGTGGTAAAATGTTCGGCATGGGATGGGGATGGAGAAGAGGCTATGGCTACGGATATGGCTATCCACCATATCAGCCATATCAACCATATTATCCGGCTTATCAACCAAGCATAGAACAGGAAATATCCATGATGGAGCAGCAACTTGCAATCATTGAACAGCAACTTGAAGCCATGAAAAGGAGGATAGAGGAAATCAAAAGAAACAAATAAAAAGGTGTTTGAATTTCAACGTGATAAAATGAGAATATTAGTAGCTACGAATGTAGGTGGATTGGATGATAATGTATCGATGGTTTTTGCCAGAGCGCCAACATTTACGATTATAGAAGCAGAAGGAAATGAAATTAAAAGTGTTGATGTAATCCCGAATCAGTTTGCCAATGCTGTTCATGGAGCTGGAATACAGGTGGCACAATTCATAGCAAGTCAAGGCGTAAATGTTGTTATAGGAGGTAATTTCGGACCAAATGTTTCTTCCATATTGGGACAATACGGCATCCAGATGATCAGCGCTCAAGGAAGAGTGAGAGATGTTGTAGAAAAATTTCTTAAAGGCGAATTAACAACGCAACCAGCAGGCGCAACAACGATGCCTTCGCCGCCAGCAGCGCCACCCATGCCATCCATGCCATCCATGCCAGCCACGCCGCCCATGCCAGAGCAATCGATGGATGAAAGAATAAAAATGCTGGAAGAAGAAATTGCGAGGATAGAGGATTTGGTCAAGGAAGTTAAAAAGGCCATCAAAGAGCTAAAAGAGGAATAATATGTATGGATACGGCCAAGGAGCAGGAAGAGGAAAAGGGAAAAGCGGAGGAGCGGGCTATGGTGGCGCAGGCGGAGGAAAAGGCTATGGCGGAGGCAGAGGAAGAATGGGTGGAAGAGGTGCTGGACCTGGTGGCGAGTGCAAATGTCCGGTCTGCGGTTATACAATGCCTCATGAGCCTGGAACACCGTGCAGCCAGCTTACTTGTCCGAAGTGCGGAGCCAGGATGATAAGAGTATGATTATAAGTGTTGCAAGCGGTAAAGGTGGCGTTGGAAAAACA
The DNA here is from genome assembly GCA_021163175.1 of Thermoplasmata archaeon. Lineage (GTDB taxonomy): Archaea > Thermoplasmatota > E2 > UBA202 > JdFR-43 > JAGGXW01. The sequence goes on along the minus strand of JAGGXG010000045.1, from coordinate 5,783 downwards.
AGCGTTGCTGTAAATTTGGCGATCGCCACTGGAAAGGCTCGCATTCTTGATTGTGATGTTGAAGAACCCAACGTTAACATATTTTTTGGCATGGATTTGAAAAAGGTGAAGGATGCGAATGTTTTGGTTCCTTCTATAGACAAACAAAAATGCACTCTGTGCGGGGAATGCGCCAAAGCATGCCGTTACAATGCACTTGCTATGCTTCCCAAAGATGTAATGCTTTTTCCGGAGTTATGTCATGGATGCGGGCTATGCAAAATGGTTTGCAAATTCAATGCGATAGAGGAAATACCAAGAAAAATAGGAGAGATATACCATGGAAGTAAAGATGGCATAGAATTGTATCAGGGATTGCTCAACATTGGAGAAGCTATGGCTACGCCTGTAATAAAGGAAGTGAAGAAATTCGCCAATGGCAATGCAATCATCGATGCTCCTCCAGGCAACGCATGCCCAATGATAGAAGCAATAGATGGTTCAGATTTTGTTATCCTTGTTACAGAGCCAACTCCATTTGGCTTGCATGATTTGAAGATCGCTGTAAGCATTGTGAGGAAATTCAAAATACCTTTTGGAGTAATCATAAATAAAGATGGGATAGGAGATGAAAGTGTTGATGAATTTTGTAAAAAAGAAAGAATAAAAGTGCTTATGCGAATTCCACATGATGATGAGATAGCAAGATATTATTCAAAAGGTATACCATTTGTCACAAAAATGGATGAATGGAAAGAGAAATTCATAAAATTATATGAGGAGATAAAAGATGAGGCAAATAGCAATAGCAAGCGGTAAGGGAGGCGTTGGAAAAACAAGCCTTGCTGCGAGTTTTGCCAGTTTTGCAAAAGCTGTCTTCGCAGATTGCGATGTCGATGCCTCCAACCTGCCAATCATTTTTAAACCTGAGATAATCAAAAAGGAAAACTTCTATGGAATGGATGTTGCAAGCGTCGATGAAAACAAATGCATAAAATGCATGGAATGTTATAATGCATGTAGATTTGATGCAATAACGGAAGAAATAGAAATAATGGAGGAAAAATGCGAGGGGTGCGGCGTGTGCGAGTATGTTTGCCCTGTTGATGCAATAGAGATGGTGCAAAGAGAATCTGGTGAAGTGTATGTATCGAAGAGCAGATTTGGATGGATTGTTCATGCTGAATTGAAAGCGGGCGAAGAAACTTCCGGTAAGCTTGTTTCTGTTGTGAGGCAAAAGGCAATGGAAGTTGCAAAGGAGAATGGGCACGATTTGATAATAATTGATTCGTCGGCTGGCATAGGATGTCCTGTTATCGCATCCATCACAGGTGTTAATTTAGTTATCATTGTTGTGGAGCCAACAATGGCAGCAATCCATGACATGAAGCGCATTATGGATGTTGCAAATCATTTTAAAGTTCCATATGTTGTTTGCATCAACAAATATGATTTGAATGAGGAGAAGGCGGAAGAAATAGAAGATTTTTGCAAAGAGAATGGAATAGAAATAGTTGGAAAGATTCCATACAATAAAGCTTTCACAGAGGCAATAGTTAACGGGAAAAGCATAGCGGAATATGATGAAAATCTTGCTGAAATCATGAAAAAAATATGGGAAAATGTGGAAAGAAAGATTGAAGAAAGTTAAGATAATTGTAACAATAGTGCTTATTCTTGGAGTAGCCATATATCTCATCATGGTATATGATGCTGCAAGCTCGATAAGCATAGTTGATAAAAGAATAGAAAGCATTTATCCTTCCAAAATAGATGAATATGATGTAAAATTCTCTCTGACCCTTAAAAATCCAAAAAATTTTGATATAGAAATAGATTATATAAGCTACAACATATATGTTGAAAACGAATTCGTTGGAAAGGGAATAAAACCGCATTTTTACATTGAAAGTGGAACAAAAAAATATGATTTTGAAGCAACTTTTTCTGTAAATAGTTTATCGGAAGCAACAAAAAATTTATTGATTAAAGGAGGAGCAAATATAAAAATAAAAGGCGTTGTTATGATTCCAGCAAAATTTCTGGGCTTGTTCACATGGAAACATATTAAAATACCCTATGAGATAAACAAACAGATATGAAAAAGGAAGAAAAGCTCCGCTACGGCTACATTTGCGCCGCCAACATGCTTCTCGCCACCCTGCTGCTCGCCGCCCTGAAATTTTTTGTTGGGTGGGCAACGGGAAGCATTGTAATACTGGCAGACGCAACCCATTCAATGACAGACGTTGTTGTGCTTTTCGTTGCTTTTATTGGCATTAAATTTGCAAGGAAGAAGCCGAGCGAGCGTTTTCCATATGGATATTACAAGGCAGAGAGCATCGCAGCATTCATTATTTCCTTTTTCATAATAGCTGTTGCTCTATCCTTCTTTTATGAAGGCTATACAAGATTGTTTGAAGTCGGGAAAATAAAGGAAGCGTGGATTGCAGCATCTACAGCAGCTTTTTCTGCCATTGCATCATACTTCATGGCATGGTATCTGGCGAGAGTTGGAATTGCTACAAATATGCATTCTCTGATTGCAACCTCCAATGAAAGGAAGATGGATTCCATTTCCTCCATTGTTGTCATGCTGGCAATAATAATGCAGTTCTATGGGATTAAATATGTTGAAGGAATTGTAACAATGGGCATAGCGGTTCTTATTCTAAAAACAGGGATATTCAGCCTGAGAGATTCAATTGCTTCCCTCATGGATGTAAGTCCTGCTGAAATGGAAAGGAAAGTTGCGAAAATAATTGATGAAAGCGATATAAAAGGCTATAAAGATTTGAGGCTCAGAAAAGCTGGGCCATTCATTTTTGGAGAAGCAAAGCTTCTGGTTAATGGAGGCATGAATGTTGGGAGGGCACATGAAATCGCAGATGAAATAGAAAGGAAAGTGAAAAGGATAGAAGGGATAGATGATTTCATCACACATATTGAGCCATATGAATCTGCTACCAAGAAAATCGCTGTTCCCGTCGAAAATGGCGAGATAGCGAGTAAATTTGGAAGAGCAAGCGACTTCATAATTTTTGAATTTGATGGAAAAGAATGGAGGCAGATTAAAAAACTGAAGAATAAATATAAAAGCAAAAGGGCGCGAGCCGGGCTTGCTGTTGCTAAAGAATTAATTAAAGAAGGAGTGAATGAAGTTATAACAGAAGATATGGGAGAAATTGCATATCATACATTGAAAGATGGAAATGTAAAAATTTATTATGGAAAGGGAAATATAAAGGAAGTGATGGAGAAGTACAAAAAAGGTGAATTAAAAATATTTAAAAAGCCAAAAAAGGTGGAATGATGTATGATGATTTTTACAAAACAGATTTTGGAAAATTTGCTTTGAAAAAGGAGGCAGAGTATATTGTCAAAGAGGTGAAAGGCGTTGTATTAAGCATTGGATGCGGAACGGGAATAATAGAAAGGGAAATTGAAAAAAGAGGGAAAATAAAAATTATTGGACTGGAAAAAGATAATGAGATGCTGAAGATAGCAAGGAAAAGGATAACCGCAATAAAAGGCGATGCAGCATGGCTTCCCTTTGCCAACGAAAAATTTGATGGTGTGATTTTCATAACAAGTCTGGAATTCATGGATGACTATAAAAAGGCGATAAGAGAAGCATATAGAGTTTTAAAGAAAAATGGCAAATTTATTGCAATGCTTTTGAATATGCAGTCTATATATTTTAAGGAGAGAAGAAAGAAAGGCGGTTACATTTCAAAAAATATAAAACATGAAAGAATAGAAGAAATTGAAAAGGAAGCAAAAAAATATTTTGAGCTGAATAATGAGCTTTTCCTGTGCATGAATATGAAAAATGATTGCAAAGATAGCGAGAAAACACTCTATGTTATAAATGGGCGGAAAAGATAAGAAATTTATATTGGCACATCATAAAACATCATGGAGATAATGCTCGATGGATGGAAACTTAATCTAACTTTTGCAGCTGCTCATTTCATAGCAGATTATTCAAAATGCTCTCGCCTCCATGGGCATTCATATGCAATAAGCGTTGTTGTGAAAGGAGAAGCAGTAAATGGAGTTGTTATGGATTTTGTAGAATTGAAGAATAGAATAAGGAGCATAACCGAGGAGCTTGACCACAGAATTTTGATTCCAACGAAAGGGGACTTAAAAATAAATGTTAAGGATGATGAAGTTGAAGTTATTCATAAAGGAAAGAGATTTGTTTTTCCAAAAGAAGATTGTGCATTCATACCAGTTGAAAGTTCTTCTGCAGAGAACCTTGCTTCATACATACTCCAAAAATTGGTGGAACTTTCCTTCCCTTCGAATGTTGAAGAGATTGGTGTTGGAATAGACGAAGGCTATGGGCAGAGAGCATGGGCATGGAGGAAAATAAAATGAAAGCAGTTTGTCTGGTATCAGGAGGAATGGATTCTGCAGTAGCTGCTGCCATCGCAAAGCAACAGGGCTATGAAATATATGCGTTATCTTTTGATTATGGGCAACGCAATCGCAAGGAGCTGCAGGCAGCAAAGGAAATAGCAAAATGGCTTGGGGGAAAGCATAAAATAATAGAAGCCAATCTTCGCCAGATTGGAGGCTCTGCTTTAACAGATGATTCAATAGAAGTGCCAGAGCATGGCAATGGCATACCTCCAACATATGTTCCAGCTCGAAACACAATATTTCTATCATTTGCTCTCGCATATGCGGAAGTTATAGATGCAGATGCAATTTTTATAGGTGTTAACGCCGTCGATTATTCCGGCTATCCAGATTGCCGTCCTGAATATATTGAAGCTTTTCAACGCCTCGCCAATCTCGCAACAAAACGTGGTGTGGAAGGAAAGCCAGTTAAAATATTTGCTCCATTGCTTCACATGAGTAAAGCTGAGATAGTGAAAAAGGGCATGGAGCTTGGTGTTCCTTTTGAAAAAACATGGAGCTGTTATCGCGAAGGCGATGCAGCGTGCGGGCGCTGCGACTCCTGCCGCCTACGCCTCAAAGCGTTTAAAGAAGCCGGTTTTGAGGACCCTTTAGAATATGAATACAAAGAAGATTAAAATCAATGAAATTTTCTACTCTTTGCAGGGAGAAGGTAGCGATGTGGGGCTTCCAACGATATTCATACGCTTCACTGGCTGTAACCTGCGTTGCAATTATTGCGATACAAGATATGCATTTTATGAAGGAAAATATATGGCCATAGATGAAATAATGGAAAGTGTTAAAAAATGGAGTTGCAAGCGTGTCTGCATAACGGGCGGAGAGCCACTATTGCAGAGAAATGTATATACATTGATTGAAGAGCTTTTGAAAAAAGGATATGAGGTTAGCATAGAAACAAATGGCTCAATAAGCATTATGAAGCTTTCAAAAATGAATGTTAAAATAAAAATGGACATAAAGCTTCCATCATCCGGAATGCATGATAAAATGCTTTTTGGAAACATTTCTTTGTTGCGTGGCAGCGATGAGTTAAAATTCATAATATGGAACAGGCGGGACTATGAGTATGCAAAAGATGTTATAGCAAGATATAAACCGAAATGCCAGATAATAATGCAACCTGTATGGGGAAGCAAAATAAAGCTCGCTGACTGGATTTTGAAGGATGGCATCGATGCACGCTTTTCAATTCAACTTCACAAAATCTTATGGGGAAATGAAAGAGGGAAGTGAAAAAACAATAGGGAAATAGCTCGCTAGAAATCTGCTTTTTATCAATTTGTTCATAAATACATAATAGCTGTAAATATAAAGGTAAGTAAGGAGAGAATTCTAACGCTGTGATTCATTTCTCCTACTCTGATATATTT
>JAGGXG010000097.1 GCA_021163175.1 Thermoplasmata archaeon | reverse complement strand
TGGAGTAACATGTGACATTTCCCATTCCCCTCCTATAAGGAATGGGAAATTGATTTAGAAATGTTACCGATGTCTGTTTACTTTACACTTTGCAAAAATTATTAAGGAGGTTTGTATTTCCAATCATGAAGATTGCGATACCAAGCGAAGATGAAAAAGGATTGGAAAGCGAGATAAGCATGCATTTTGGAAGATGCAGATACTACACATTCATAGAAATAGAAGATGGGGAATTAAAGAATGTAGAAGTTGTGAAGGTGTCATTTGAAGAACATGGCTATGGCGAGTTGCCAGAATTCATTAAAAAACATGGTGCAAATCTTGTGATTGCATATGGAATGGGAGAAAGAGCCATTGATTATTTTAACAATCTTGGAATAGATGTAATAACTGGTGTAAAGGGAAAGATAAAGGAAGTTGTTGAAAAATTCGTGGAAGGAAAATTGTTTATAGATGCTAACTGGAAAAATAGCGGAGAATTCGGAAAGCACGAGCATTAGAAAAAATTTTAATTCATCGCATAATAAAAATTATGAGATGGTTTATTCCTTTAATTGCCATTATTTTTCTCTTGCCTGGATGCCTTGAAAAAAATGAGAGCTATGAAAAACTGCAAGTAAGTCTTGGCTTTAAAGAATTTCCTCTTAGCCATATTTACGATGGCAACAACACATCTCCAAAAATTTACATTTCAAAAATAAATGAAAATGTGAAAAGCATAGCCATAATAATGGATGATCCCAACGCCCATGGCACCTTTACTCATTGGCTTATATGGAATATTGAGGCAAAGCATCCAAACATGAGCATACCAGCCAACATACCTAAAAAGAGTGTTGTTGAGGCTCCTATCCACGCCATTCAAGGAAAAAACGATTTCCATAGAATTGGCTACGATGGGCCGCGCCCGCCGCCTGGTGAGGTGCATCACTATCATTTCAGGGTTTATGGGCTCGATGATTTCATTGATCTGGAAGGTGGAGCTGAAAGAAAGGCATTGGAAAAAGCGATGAAAGGGCATATTTTGCAGTATGGAGAGGCTGTAGCCATATACGAAGCATAACAAAATCCAAAAATTATATTATGAATGACAAAATACGAAAGAGAATGATAAAAAAGATAGTCATACCCACAGATGGATACGGGCTTGAGGATCATGTAATAAAGTATGTTGCAAATGCTTTTCCCTCAGCTGAATTCTGCCTGATAAGCGTCATTAACACATGCGAGAGAGGAGTGCAGCTGACAAGCTTGCTTTATAAGGAGATGAGAGAAAGTGCAGAAAAGGCGATAGAAAGAGGAAAAAGATTGCTTGAAGAAGAAGGAATAAAAAATACGAACATAAAAAGTAGAATCCTTGAAGGTTTGCCTTCAAAAAAGATCATTAGCTATGCCCATAGAAGAGATGCTGATTTAATTGCAATGAGGGTTTATAGCAGGAAAGCAACAACATCTGCTCAGAGAATGGGTTCAACTGTGAAAAATGTTCTCAAAAGAAGCCACATTCCAGTTTTAACTCTCGCAAATGAATGCAATAGATTCCCGATAAAAAAAGTTCTTTTCGCTACAGATGGAAGTGGGAAAAGTGAGAGAGCAAAAAATTTTGCCATTTTATTTTCTTCATATTATAAAGCTGAGCTCGAAGCATTGCATGTAATTGAAAGTAATGAAAAGGAAAGCCATGGAAAAAATGTTCTTGAAAATGTTGAATGGAAAGCATCGTTCATGGATGTTAAAGTTAAAAAATCATTGGAGAAGGGAGATGTTGTGGAAAAAATACTTGAACATGCGATGGACAATGACATTTTAATAATGGGCATTGGCAGACAATTCCTTTTCATGCATTATCTCGGCCATGTAACACAAGCAATATGCACACATGTTCCAATACCAGTGATTTTTGTGAGGCGAATGAAAAAGAGGTGGGAAAAACGGATGCTCCGCAAATAATAGCAATAATAATATTCGCAGCAAGCTATATTCTAATATTCAGTGGGAAAATAGAGAGAAGCGTTGCTGCCCTGCTTGGCTTATTCATGATGGTCTCTGCCGGCTATGCCCTTGGTTTTATGGGTTTTGAGGATGCTTTATCTTATGTTGACTGGGATGTAATTTTGTTGCTTTTTGGGATGATGACATACGTTGGGCTGATAGCAAAGACAGGTTTTTTTAAATATCTTGGTATAAAAGCTATAAAAATGGCAAAAGGCAGACCATGGTTGATTTTTTTATATCTCAGTTTGATTACAACCTTTGTTTCAATGGTCATTGATAATGTGACGACAATTTTGCTCGTTGTTCCTTTGACTGTTGAGATTGCTGAGATGCTGGAAATAAATCCTGTGCCGGTTATGCTTGGAGAAGCGATTCTATCCAACGTGGGCGGAGTTGCAACTATGATTGGAGATCCGCCAAACATAATGATTGCCTTCGCTTCCAGCTTCAATTTCAACGATTTTTTGATAAATCTATTTCCTCCAGTAGCAGCCTCTTTACTTGTATCGATATTGCTTGGCAGATTGATTTACAGGAAATGGGTAAAGAAGGAGGCGAAAAATGTTGAAAAATTGATGAAGATAGATGAAAGGATATACATAAGAAGCAGAAAAAAAATGAACTATTATCTTTACATACTTTTCGCCATGCTCTTCTTTTTCGCTACCGAAGCATATACAGGAATATCTCCAGCCTTCGTGGCTTTGTCTGGCGGAGTCATGGCTCTCCTTATTTCTTCTGAATCGCCAAAAGAAGCTTTTAAAGCTGTGGAATGGCCAACTCTCGTATTCTTCATAGCTTTGTTTTCTCTTGTTGGGGGGCTTGAGGAAACTGGCGTGCTTAAAATGCTTGCAAGAGGAATAGCAGCCATTTCATCAAACGTTATTTTTACATCAATGCTCGTGCTATGGGTGGCTGGGATATCATCATCTTTCATAGACAATATACCTGTAACAGCTGCATTCATTCCCGTTATATCCTCTCTGGCAAGCCAGTATCATTCCAGCATATTATGGTGGGCGCTGGCGATGGGCGTCGGCATGGGCGGAAATATAACGCCCATTGGCTCGTCGGCAGGCGTAATAACCATGATGTTATCAAAAAAATATGGACATGAGATAACGACGAAAGATTGGCTTAAATTTGGGAGTGTTGTTGGGATAGCTAGCATGGTCGTTTGCAGCATGTTTTTACTGATCATGTGATTTCAATGGATTGCATAAAATTTTAAATAAGAAATACGCATTCCAGAAATAATGAGTAGGAGGGAGTTTGTTATAAGCGTAATTGCTCTCTTGCTTCTTGCAACTGGAATTGCATCAAGCTTATATCTTCATTCTCAGCAAATAAACAAAGGAGATTTTATCACTGTGGGAAATGAAAAAATATTCATGGATGATATTTTTAAGAAATGCAGGATAATAAGCGTAGAAGTGAATGATAAAGGAGTCCTAAAGAATTACACTGGAGCATTGCTTTCCGACATAATTAATATGAGCAGGGTAAAAAACCCTGAAGAGCATAAATATACGGTTGCAGGTCCGGGAAAAGAAGGAGGATTATATCAAAAAACGGTTGAATGGGAGGATATGATGAATGGCATATTGACTGAAGATAAAAGAACAATATTTCCTGATTTGCCTAGAGCATTTTGGATTAAAGATGTTATAAAAATAGAGGTGATATGATGAAGAAGAAAGTTCTTGCAATTATTTTGTTTGGTTCTATCTGGGGTTTGCTGGAATGTTCTCTCGGAGATTATTTGCATACTCATGGCATAGGAGCAGGAATAATAATGGCAGGGATCGCTTTCTCCATTATGGCTTATACCCGTTTTGCATACGATACAAAAGGGATGCAACTATGTATGGCATCCATAGCGGCGATAATGAGGCATTTCAATCCTATGGGGGGCTGCCTGCTATGTGCATCCATTTCAATATTTGTAGAGGGGCTGGTATTTGAAGCATTATGGATTATTCCATGGCATAAAGAAAAAAGCAATATAATCAGGATGGGAATGGGTGCAATATCCGGTTATTCAATATATTCAATAGGCTATATAGCTACGCAGATAATCACTCCAATGATAACTTCCAAATTCTATTTGCGCGATCTTATTTCCAACTTACCAATTATCATTGCAGGAGCAACGTACGCTTTAATTATCGGTGCAGTTATGCTGCCTTTGATACTTGCTATTCCAAAGGAAATAAAAATAAGAAACACTCTTTACTATACAGCTTCTGCAGCCATTATCGCCCTTTCATGGATAGCAGTCATCGCTGGCATATGAAAATATTGGTCACTGGCAAGAAGGACAGCGGGAAAAGCACTTTTTTGTATAATGTATGCAAAAAATGCAAATGTTCCGGCGCTATATGCTTGCCTGTCTTTGAAAATGGAATTAAAATAGGAAGCGATGTGATAAATTTGCTAAATGGAAAAAGAGAGGTTTTTGCAAGGGTCAAGGAAAAAGCCCTCTTTTCTGGCATCACAACAGATAGATATGTCATAAACCAGGAAGGAATGAACCATGCGATAAAAGCCATAGAGGAGGGCATTAGAAGCGATACAATTCTAATAATAGATGAAGTTGGAAGCCTAGAGATGAGGGGCAAAGGATATTATAAAATCCTGGAAAAGGCGATTCAACACAACAATGTTGTTATGGTGGTGAGGAAAAGCATTTTAAAGAAATTTTTGAAAAAATTCCCGGGAAATTATTTCATTTTGGAGTTGCGACATTGATAACATGCTTTAAATATGATGCAGTATTTCAAATCAATGGATTTGGCCAAGCTTGCGGAAGCGATAGCAAAGAAGATAGCAAAGAAAGTTAAGCAGGAAAATTTCAAAAAATTTGGAGAATATGTGGGCATGGGAGCAGATGGGACGGAGACAGCATATATTGATAAGGTGGCAGAAGATGTAGCAATAAGAATGATAGGGGAAAAAGCGAATATGCTGTCGGAAGAGGCTGGCTTTATAGACAATGGGAAGGAATACACACTTGTTATAGATCCAATAGATGGAACAAAAAATGCAATAAATGGCATTCCATTTTATGGTGTTTCCATAGCAATAGGAAAGGAAAGGCTAAGCGATGTTGAATATGGCATCGTTGTTAACATTCCAACTGGCGATGTGTATAAAGCGAGGAAAGATGGTGGAGCATACCTCAATGGAAGAAAAATAAAGGTGGAAGACAAGCCAGTTTATTGCCTCTCATTGGGGAAATCTGGAAATGAAAAAACATGGGGCATGGCAAAGCAAGGCACTGTACGCGCCATGGGCGCCGCCGCCGTGGAAATGTGTCTGGTGGCGAGCGGAGCTGCGAGCCTTTATTTCATGCCCCGCGATGTTCTCCGTGTCACTGATCTTGCTGCCTCAACCCTCATTGTCAGAGAGGCTGGAGGATTTGTTTACGATGCCCATGGGAGCTCTCTTGACATGCCATTGAATCTGGAAAAGAGGAGTGGCGTTATAGCTGCTTCAAATCCAAACATTGTAGGAGAGCTAATATGAAATGGGGAATAATATGCAAACCAGATGAGAAATCATTCCGCATAGGGAAGGAAATATATGATTTGCTTAATGATGCGGTTATTGAAGAAAAACTCGCTGAATACCTTGGCAAAGATGGATACAGCATCGAGGAAATAGGAAAAAAGGCTGATAAAATCGTTGTTATAGGAGGAGATGGAACGATATTATTAACATTGCAGCATACAACGAAACCAATTTTTTCAATAAATACTGGCAGAATTGGCTTCCTTGCTGAGATAGACGCCGATAACGCGATGGAGGGAATGAGGAAAGTTCTTGAAGGAGAGTATTTTATAGAAGAAAGGATAAAAATTGCTCCATATTTAAACGGCTCACGTTTAGAAGATGCTGCCAACGAGGTAGCTCTTCATATATCAAATATAGGAAAGCTGCTGATGACAAAACTGTATATAGATGGAGAGCTTGCAGAAAATATATATGGAGATGGGATGATAATCTCAACACCAATGGGCTCAACAAGCTATGCTTTATCTGTTGGTGGACCCATAGTTGATCCAACATTGGAAGTTTTTATTGTCGCTCCATTGGCTCCATTTCGCCACATTGCATCGCCTTTGGTAATGCCAGCAGATAAAAAAATTGGAATAGGCGTCGATAAGCCATCAAAAATAGCAATAGACGGAATAAGTGAGTATGATTTCAAGCCGGGAGATATGCTTGAAATAAAAAAATCGGAGAATATGGCGAGATTCATTAAATTGGAAGACACATTTTATAGCAGGCTTTATAAAAAGCTAAGTTTTAGAATGCCCGAAATAAAATGATCGCCTTAATTTCATTACTGGTTGTTATTCTGTTTTCAATAATAGTTATAAGGATAGGAACAGTGGCTCTGGAAATGACCGGGCTATCAAAGGAGACAGCAGCATTTCAGGCTCAGTCAGCTTTTTCGGGAACAGGATTCACAACTTCCGAATCAGAATATGTTGTCTCTCATCCTGTAAGAAGGAAAATAATAAAATTGCTCATTTTCATAGGAAATGCTGGGATAGCTTCTGCAGTTGCAACTCTCGTTTTAACATTTATCGGGCAGTCGCAAAAAGAAGCTACAATGCGTTTTCTATGGCTCGTGATTGGCTTGTTCCTGCTATACCTTTTTGCTCGCTCAAAGCTTGTTGATAAGGGACTTAGATGGATAATAAAGAGAGGGCTCGAAAAGTTCACAAACTTGCGAGTATATGACTATGAACAATTGCTGGGATTGAGCAAAGGATATTGCATAGGAGAATTTAAAGTAAAAAAGGGGAGCTGGCTCGAGAACAAGAAGCTCAGGGAACTAAAACTCGATGAGGAAGGAGTTATGGTGCTGGCAGTATATAGAATGGAAGATGGAAAAGAAAAGTTTATAGGGGCTCCAAATGGAAAACTTTTGATAAAAAGAGATGATTTGCTTATATGTTATGGGCCTGAAGAAGCGATAAGGAAATTGTCGCAGAGGATAAAAGGAAGAAAGGGAAATATGGAGCATGAAAAGGCTGTTGAAGAAGAGAGAAAAAGGCGGGAAGAAGAAAAGGCAATGATAGAATCATGAGGCATATATTGGTATTGGGGTGAAGCTAAGAGCAAATATAACGATGGCTATGATTGCGAGAAGGATGCGGGATCTATCGAGGGGCATAAGCTCATTCAATGCTGGCGGGTGTGAGGGGCCTATCAAAAAAACGATTATGAGCAGCATGAACAACCAGCTCCCATTTCCGAGGAAAGATATGGCAGCAAGCATGGCGATGGCGGCGAAGCTGGCATAAAGGTGCTTTTCTTTTAGGACAGCTCTCGCAATGTGCCCGCCGTCAAGTTGCCCTGCTGGAAGCAAATTTATGGCTGTAACAACCAGGCCAACCCAGCCCGCAAATGCTGTTGGATGCAAATTTATTGTATAATCAGATGGCAAATGAGGAAACATCAGTTTTATTAAAGCGAGCATCAGCAAATTAGGGCCAAGTGAGGGAGTTCCTTTTGGAATGTTTGAAATGGGAACAGGGTTAGAGAGATACAAGCCAATTATCAGAACTGGTATGGCAACAATGAAGCCTGCTAAAGGACCGGCTATTCCAATATCAAATAAAGCCTTTCTATCTGGAATTGGCTCCCTCGTTGATATTACTGCACCGAGTGTGCCAAGGGGCAAAACATTGTTGGGTGGGACTGGAATAAAGAATGGAAGGGAAGCAGCAACACCATGCTTTTTTGAAGCATAAAAATGGCCCATTTCATGTATTCCGAGGATGGAAAGCAAAGGAAATGAAAAGAATATGAAACCTTTTGAAATGTTTTCATAAGCAAGAAATCCATTCCATCCTTCAGAAAACATTAAAGAACCAGATAAAGTTGTTGTTATTATGGTGGCTATGAGTAGCAATATATTTACCCATACAGGTTTCTCTTTCTTCCTTTTATGATATACGAGGAATATGATATATTCTCCAGTCTTTTTTCTTATTAATGGAATGAAGTTGTATTTTTTTAATTCCTCTCTCAAAATATCGAATTTTTGCTGCAGAATCTGGCTATCAGATGGAACATCAACATGAAATGCTATTACGCCATCCTGCTGGCTTGCATCATATACATTAAAATATTTGGAAACAATGCCTTTGAGCATTTCGAGCGTTTCATCGCTCGGATAGGATTCCCATTCCATTAGGGAGAGAAGCAAAGCTTAATAATAAATGTTTTGTTGAGATTTATGAAACTGTATGAAGTGGGGGAAAGAAAGCTCGTTGAAGAATTAACAAAAAATTTTTCTATCCCAATGGATGATTGCGCCATCATGGATGATGGAGATGAATACATTGTTTTGACAACCGATATGATGAATGAGCAAACTCATTTTCCGAAAGGGAGCAAACCATATTACATTGGATGGTACAGCATTGCCGTAAATTTAAGTGATTTGGCTTCAGCTGGAGCAATGCCGGTAGCAATTTTGGCTGGAATAAGCATGTCCAGAAATGTAGAAAAAAAATTTTTTGATGCCATCTTAAATGGAATGGAAGACTGCATGAAAGAATACGGGGGCAAGCTTGTGGGGGGCGATACCAAGGAATCGCCATTGCTCACAATCTCAATAACAGCAATTGGAAAAGTAAAAAAGGATGAATATATGGCGAGGAAAGGAGCAAAAGCTGGAGATGCAGTATATGTTACTGGAACATTGGGGAAGGAAGCAAATTTGTATATTGGCAACCTCGATAGACTATTGCATGTGAAGCCAAGGATAAAAGAAGGACGAAAGCTCGCTGAGGCAAAGGTCGTTACAAGCTGCATGGATTTATCAGATGGTCTGGCATCTTCATTGCATCAACTTTCTAAAATAAATAATGTGGGCTTTTTGTTGCATGAGGAATGGCTTCCTGTGGACGAGGTAGCGAAAAAAATGGATTTGCCTTTAGAATTCGCTTTATACCATGGCGGTGATTTCGAACTCCTTTTCACAATGCCGGAAGAATATGAAAAAATGCTTGATATGGAATTTAAAAAAATTGGATATGTTATTGAGGAGAAAAAAATTTTGATTGAAAAGAAAGGGGAAACAAAGGAAATTGAAAACAAAGGATATGAGCATTTTTTGGCTTAATGTTTAAATATGGCTGCAATATAAATCATGATGAAAATAAAGATAGTTTATGACAACACTGCCTATAGAAAGGGCATGAAAGCAGATTGGGGTTTTTCTGCCTACATAGAAGATTTTAAATTGCTTTTTGACACAGGAGCGAGAGGAGATATTTTACTTTCCAATATGGAAAAAATGGGCATAGATGCAAATGATATAAAAGAGGTTTTTATATCACACGGCCATTGGGACCACACAGGAGGACTTGGAGAATTGCTGAATTTAAATAACGATTTGCCAGTATATGTTCCTTTTTCATATAAACCAAAAGCAAAAAATGTTGTTTCAATAAAGGAGGCCACAAAAATACACGATAACATCTTTTCAACTGGTGAACTTGCTGGGATAGAACAATCAATGGTTATTCTCGACGGCAGAAAGGCAATTATTATAGTTGGATGTTCTCATCCTGGAGTGAGAAAGATACTCGAGGAAGCAAGAAAATTTGGAGAGCCATATGCTTTGATAGGCGGGTTACATGGCTTCAATGAATATAATGTTATTGAACCACTGGAAATAGTTGTTCCAACACATTGCACACAGCATAAAAAAGAAATAAAGGAATTATATCCAGAGAAATACATGGAGGGAGGAGCAGGAAGAATAATAGAAATTTGATTTTTTGACTGGTTGCTTTGGCTATGATTAAAAAACATTGCGTTCCTGCAGCAAAAGTGCCTATCCATCAAGATATTCCTCAAAATGAATGATATTTCTTATTCAAAATTTTATTAGATCCAATAATCTATTTTGTCCGAGCTCCAGAGCTATGCCAGCTTTCATAGCTCTGGTTTCTTTCCCTCTTACAAAATTGTATATTATTCTTCTCAAACTGAGAAAGGCATTTGCTGATTCAAATGATTTAAAGCCACGCATTATCTTGTAGCGTTGCTTTACATCTTCATTGTATCTTTCAACTGGATTGTTATTGTGTTTCAATCCGTATTTTTTATATGATATTGGAATGCCATGAATTAACCTGCATATTCTATAAAAACATTTATTGAATGCATGTTTGTAATGCATTCTTTTATCACTTACAAAAACAATTCTATTATCCTTTCCAGTATTTTTGAATTTCTCATATCTCTCCATGCATTGATCATATATTTTGCCTCTCAATTCTTCAAAGAATTTTTCAAAATCTTTCATGTAAAGCCCTTTTGCCAATAGATGCCCAAGATTATAACCTGTTTTCCCATCTATAGCATTTATATCATATCTCATATTTCCTTTCTCTTTTAATACAACTTCATCAACATGTATTCTCCCTTTTATTTTTGGCTTTTTATTCTTTTCAAAATTTTCCAAAAGACGAGCATATTTTCTTACCCAATATAAGATAACACTGTCATAGAGATAGTATCCCTCATGTTGCCAAATAAAATCTCTTATTTTAGATAGAGACAATCCTTCAGACTTTTCCAAAATGAGTGAAAAATTGCTTCAATTCATCAATTTTCGACCAAAATTTTTCATATGTTTATTGATTGTTTACATGCATTTTGAATTTAGATATCTTGATGTAATGGAGATATTAAATG
>JAGGXG010000068.1 GCA_021163175.1 Thermoplasmata archaeon | reverse complement strand
ATTGAGGAAGCTTCTTAGCCATGGATGAAGTAGTCATAATGTGGCTTTGCCACGAATAGGTGTATATCATAAGGCATAAAAATTGAAATTGCATATAATAACGAAGCGGGCTTTACATAGGTGTTGATTATTTCATTCCATTTTCATTCAAAACAATAATGAAAGATTTTAGCATGAAAGTTAAAAATGAGGGGGAAGATTGTTACATGCTGAGCTTTGGAGGCAGAATGAGGGGAAACATAATCATTTCTCTCTATCCATATGTTCCACTAAGACTCAATGCAATTATATTCTTATTCCCTGGAAAAATAAGTGGAAATGCGCATGTACATAAATTTGGATATGGAATAGAAAGTATGAATATTGAAATTAGAGCAACTGCATGGCTTATGACATTTCCCATCCCTCTAATAATTCCGTTTCCATTTGATATAAAGTTATCGCTTTCCTTTGATTCCCCATATTATCTCATGCCTCTCATTCCAGAAGTGGGAAAAGAATGGAATAGTGAAGCAAATCCCTCGCTGAAACTAACGCTATCTGCATTCTTTGGTATCATATCAAAATCATTTGATGTGCAGGATTTGCCATCTTTTCTAACATTTATATACATGCAATGCCTTTCCAAGGAAATTGTGGATGTTCCGGCGGGCGAGTTCGAAGCATATAAAATACTTGTTCTCGAAGGGATGGAATTTTATTATTCAATGGATATTTACAATGTTGTTAAAGCACAGTTATCTGAAGAGTTTGAAAATGTTAATTTTGTTGCCAAGCTTGAATCTTTCGAAATAACTTAAACAATCCATCCAGGACCAACCTGAGCACATACTTTCACGATATCCATCTCAATTTCTATGTTATCGAAGCTAATTGAAATATATCCATCTCCTTCCGTTATTGTATAGCTTATTCCGCTTGCATTCAAAGCAGATTCCATATAGCGTTGCCATGCATCAGCGTACCTTGAATATATTGTTAAATTAAGAGTTCCCAACGCTCCCGTATGATATGTTGAAGAATAGTTCGTTCTTATCGGATATGTCCCATAACCAGCTGCTCCCATCTTTCCCTCCATCCCAACTATGTCAACTACAGTCATGTTAATGTATGGAATACTTCCATTTTCAATATGCATGATTGGCGGATGAATCACGGTTCCGCCGCTATGCTGCTCCAGGATGACGGCGCCGCCCTCATAGATGTAATTTTGGTTGACAAAATAGGCGTTTTGCGACGAGTATTTTATTTCTCCCATTCTCTGCAAATTGAGTGGAGGGAGATTTACTGCTCCAATATTGCCGTATCTATAGCCCTTCAATATGAATGAGCCGTTGTTTGAGCAATTTATTGTAACATTTAATGGAAATTGAATATATGGGAGTATTTGCGACGAGAAATTGTAAAGATTGTCGAGCAAATCGATCCATTTTATTTCCCCTGCTTTGCCAACATACATGACGTTATTGAAAACAACGCTTCCGCTACCATTTTTTATGACGAGATTCAATGAAATATCGCTACC
This sequence comes from Thermoplasmata archaeon, assembly GCA_021163175.1. Classification (GTDB taxonomy): domain Archaea; phylum Thermoplasmatota; class E2; order UBA202; family JdFR-43; genus JAGGXW01. The sequence continues at coordinate 5,187 of JAGGXG010000068.1, read as the reverse complement.
TCCAGATGCCGTTAGAGATATGTTGAAAAATGGAGAACTTGCCTCATAACAATCGCCGCTTTCCAGATCACTGATCCATATTCCAAAAATTTCGATCGAATTAATGTAGCTGACATTTCCTTGGCGGGCTTTTTCATAGAAACGCTGCAAACTCCTTCCATCCCCGCTAACAGATATGCTGAAATTGCTTTCCTGCGGTGATAAAATCTGGAGGGAGCCGAAGGCACGGGATGAAACAAAATATGGCAACTCTTTACTTCCAAGAGTTACGGAGTTTATTAAAGGCGATGAGCTTTTTTCCGTTGCCAGCAAATCTATTGAATATTTTAGGGAAGCAAATTGATTTGCGACAACATCCATATGCTCTGCTTCTCTCTCTTTCATCCATTGTGGAACATAATAAGTTTGGATTATAACAAGGACTGCTACCAAAAGCGACACAACAAGTATTGCCACAACAACCCCAACTTGTCCTTTATTATTCATGTTTATATAATCACCCCATCTTAATACATTTTTCTTTTTTTATCCAGTCCAATGCATGGCGACTAGAATCATGTCGAGCACGTTGATCACGCCATCATCGTTAGCATCTTCTCTTATCCATCCTCTCTTGCCATGTTCATTCCAGTGTTGCCCTATCAAAATCAAATCGAAGATATTTATATGCCCATCCATATTGATATCCCATTTAACCCATATAATAACGATTTTCTTTATGCTTGCTTCGCTTCCATCATCATCCTTTACAAGGAGTGTGACATTATACGCTCCATTTGAAGCATAGCTATGATTAACAATGCATCCATAACCAGTGCTTCCATCTCCAAAATTCCATGTGTAGTTTACAATATCTCCATCAACATCATAGCTTTTGCTTGCATCGAATGTTATTGTTTCATTTGCAGCAGCATTCGATGGCAAATATGAAAAGTCGGCAACTGGGGCAAAATTATCAAATACTGTTATCGTTGCATTTTCTATATATGCATCTATCCTGCTCGCATTTATGTCACTCAAAGTAACATTTTTGAGCATTATTTTTGCTTCTCCCGCATTTGTACATCTGAATCTTAGCATTGCAATGCTTAAATTTCCGCTCTCGTTCCCAAACAAAATGAAAGCTTTTATTTTTCCTTCATGTTCCGAAAATGAAAAGTTGTAGATGGAAGAAGCATTGATGAATTCAATATTTTCATATTCTATATCAAAATTTGCAGCATTTATGTTTTTCACATTTTGTAATTCAACGATTGCAACAATTGTTGAGTTTTTGCTAGCTTCTTTTGTAACATTTATTTCAAGCATGGTTTCATATATTTTTATGCTTGCATTTATCCATGTTAAATTAATTTCATTTCCATTTTCATCGCTTGCTATTCCATTTATGGCAAAACTGGCGATTCCTTTTTCCATAGCTTTTGCTTTTATTGCAGCAAGATAGCCATTTCCACTTACGTTCCCTAATGAAGGAATATTTTGAACTATGCTGCATTTACCATTTCCTGCAAAACTTGCATTTACTGGAATCGTTACATTTCCTATATTTCCTTCCTTCACCTCCAAAATTTCCACCCAGGATGGAAATGTTATTGTATAGTTTATGGCGTCAAGTCCTGAAATGTTGGCATCTATATAAACCATGAATTCTTTTCCAATAACTCCTTTTTCTGGAGCATCTATAGCTACGAAATTGGCATTTGCCTGCATTGCAATCAATGCCAGGATAAAAATTGTTAATGCTTTCATTTTATCCCACTATTATTTCTATAACTCTTTCAATATCCTTTCCATTTAGAATGCCATTTCTATCAGCATCTGCAACCTTTGAATATTCTCCTTTCTTTATCAGCAATTCTATTTTTGTGACATCAAGAGCATTTATTCTGTCATCCATGTTTGCATCTCCAAGCCTATAAACATGAATTTGTTTGGTTACGGAATCAAAACTTCCGTTTTCATTGTATGCAGTGAGCGTTACAGAATACACTCCAGCCTTGAACACATGGCTCGGGCTACTTTCATTGCTTGTATTTCCATCCCCAAAATTCCATAACCATGAAGTTGCTCCTGTTGAATTATCAAAAAATTGAACAATTTCTCCTTCCGTTACAACAGAAGGCTGCCAGTAAAAGCCAGCATTGACAAATTTCTGTGTCCAGAAATGCATAACTGGCGTTGTATTTGTAGCCATTCCATCGCTAACGGAGGCATACCATGAATAGTATCCATTGTAACTCAAATTGTGCAAAGCAATGGCGTATATGCCATTATAGCATTCCATTGTTTTTATAACGCTTCCATTTCCCCAGTAAAATGTTAAAATGAGGCTATCGTTGTCTGCATCCTCAATACTAACACCAAGAGACACATTCATTCCAGCAACAGAATCATTTTCAGGATAAAGGGCAACAATGGAAGGAGCATGATTGTATTCTCTTGTCACCATAAAGCTCTTCAGCCCGCCGTGGGCTGTGCCGCCCTCGCTGCCTACAGCAATGAGCTGGAATGTGTAGTTGCCTATGCCTGTTGTTATCGTTTCATTTATTTGGCATGCATGATCTATTATTCTAACGCTCGTTGCATGCTTTATTCCTCCTTCTTTCCAGTATTCGAACCATGCATAGCAGTATGAATTTCTATTTAGCGATGATATGTTGCCTCGAAGAATCACTGTTTCATTTGAGATGGAGGCATTCATCGTTTCAATAACTGGAGGGGATGGCAGAGAAAGCATTCTGAATGTCATATCGCTACCATAACTTATTCCCTTGCTATTCTGAACAACAGCCCTGTAATGATATGTTTTGTTTTCCTCCAGCCCTGTAACAATTATGCTATAGCTACCTGGCTCCGTCACCACAACTTTATTCGTTTCATTTCCATAGGCCTGTGTAGCTCCATATTCAAACCATGCATAGCAGCTGGCATCGCCGCCCAAATCTGTTATCTCGCCATTCAAAACAACAGCATAGTTTACGGATTTTGTTGAAACATTAGCTTTCAAGGTTGTCGTTGTAAATGTCATGTCATTGCCATACGACATACCAGCTTTATTTTTTGCAACAGCCCTGAAATGATAGGTCTTCCCAGGTTGCAGCCCGCTTATTTCTATTGAAAAACCTGATGTTGCATTCATAACTGGCGTTACGCTTCCGTAGCTTGTCGTAGTTCCATATTCAAACCATACTTTGCAATGGCTAACGCCGCCCAAATCTGTTATCTCGCCATTCAAAGTGGCTTTTGATGCCGTTACATTCGTTGCCTGCTTTGTTATTACATCTGGAGCTACAACATGAGTTGTAAATGTCATGTCATTGCCATATGCCATACCAGCTTTATTTTTTGCAACAGCCCTATAATGATAGGTTGTGTTTATCTGCAATCCTTCTATCAATTGAGAAAATGAGGTTGGTGATGTTAAATTTTTATGCGTTGTTGAATAGGCATAATCCTGCCAGTTTGAATGATATGATGTGTCGTAAACAAACCATACCTCACAAGTTTGCGAGCCAACCTCGTTTAGATAGCCCCTAAGCGTTGCTTCTGCATATCTCACATTTGTTGCAGACATCGTTGTTACCTGCGGGAGCTTTGCTTGCGTTGTGAAAGTTGCATCTCCCGTATATGCAATTTTTCTGCTATTCTTGGCGACAATTCTATAATGGTATGTTTTATCAGGCTTTAAATTATCTAGTGTAAATGAAATTGTTGATGTTGAGTAAACAGTTTGCTTTGCTGTAACGCTTCCATAGCTCGTCGTGGTCCCATATTCCACCCACACTTTGCAATAGCTATCTCCTCCTAAATCATCAATACCAACATCAATTTTTGCAGAGCTTGATGTTATGTCATATGCACCATTGTCATGTATTGATGGAGGAGCTATCAAATTAAAGCTTATGTTTTTCGATGTTTCTGTTACATCAAGAACAAAAATAACGTAGTTTATTTCGTTGTTGTAAGAACATGATACATTTATTGTATCGCCATTTTCGCAATTTTGTAGATTATACAAATTCGCCTGATAGTAGCCTCTCGAGTCAGTATAAACAACGATATATGTCGATTTCGATACATCTTTAACATAGACTGCTGCATTTGCAACAGCGTTTCCATCTGAATCCTTTATATACCCATAAACAGGGAAGGGCTGATTAAGCCCTGTAATTTGCGCTGGCAGCGCCGCCAGCATTCCCACAATCAGCAACACCATTATTTTCTTCTTCATTTTATCACCTCCGGCATAACAAAACTTCCAGATGAGGAAACTCTTAAAACTATCGCATCTCCAGGATTTATAACAAAATCATATTGAGATGGAGAGATGCTAACAATATAATCATCATAACTACCTTTGCTTGTATTCCATTTGCTTATAACACTACCCTTTTGCATTGGCTCACCAATCAAAGAAGCAAGCTCAGATGCTTTTATTGAATATGGAGCACTCCATGAAATGAAATTTACAACATTGTTTGCATTTTTTACAAGCGTTACCAAAGTATCGATTCTTATCATTTTGCATGCTGTCATATTAATTCCATTTTTATTTACAACAAGACTAACATTATAATAGTTCCCTATTGGAAAAATATGGCTAACATTTCTTCCATAAGCAATGCTTCCGTCTCCAAAATTCCATGTGTAGTTGTCGCCATCAGGGGCATAGAAATAAACAGGTTGCCCTGAAAGTGGATTTGCGGGTTCATAATAAAAATCTATTTGATTCGATACATTTACGATTATGCTTGCGTATGCATAAAAAAAGCCATCATAGCAACGAGCTTCTATAACATGCAATCCATTTTCATAAAGTGTTGTATTCCATTCATATTGCCATGTTGTTGTTCCTGTTAAATTGATCCAAGCATTTCCATCTATCCTTATCTCAACTTTTACTATTCCGACATCATCGCTTGCATTTCCCTTTATTAAAACAATTCCAGAAACAATGCTTCCATTGGCAGGATTCGTTATTACAATTGAAGGAGGAAGATTAGATGCCACGCTTATTTGCTTTTCTATTGTTGCAACATCGCCATCATCATCTTTTACAATGAGCGTAACATTATAAATTCCATCGTTGCTATAGCTATGATTAACAATGCATCCATAAGCAATGCTTCCATCTCCAAAGTCCCATGTGTAGTTTACAATGCTGCCATCACTATCATAGCTCATGCT
>JAGGXG010000102.1 GCA_021163175.1 Thermoplasmata archaeon | reverse complement strand
TGTTTAAATTCATGAAATGGCTTAAGTTATTGCCTTTGCTAATCATTATTATATGCTCCACTGCATGTATTCAAAAAAGCCATGAATACACAACTTCATATCAAAACATTACAGCTGATGAAGCCCACAAATTGATTCAAAGCAACGAAAATTTAATCATAGTGGATGTGAGAGGTTGTAAATGCAGTTATAACAGAGAGCATATACCAAATGCAATATGGGATACAAATCCACAGGATTTTTATGGCGAGAAAAAAGATTTACTGATATATTGCCAGACTGGAGTTACAAGCGCAGAATTCTGTAAAAAGCTTGTCGGCCATGTATATGGCAAGATATATAATCTGGAAGGCGGCATAGAGGCATGGAAGGCAGCTGGTTACGAGGTAGAAAAATAATCAGCCTCCACCTATGGGGGCGAATATAGCTATTGTGTCTCCTTTCCTTATCCTGCTATTTTCATCCGCATACTCGCGATTTATTGAAAAAATTGCATATTTAATGAATTTTTTAAGAGAAGGGCATTTATTTATGAGCAATTGAATCACATCTTTAATTCTTGCATTACTTTTTATTTCAATTTCTATTTCCTTATCACCAATCACCCCTCTATAGACGGAAAATAATTCTAATTTAACCTTCATTTTTATTTTATTACTTCGGTTGCTTGCATTGCCCTCATTGTTCCTACAACTGCTCCAAGAATTGGCATTTCTTTTTCCTTTTCGAGAGGCATTGGAAATATGCATTGAATGCATGTTGTTTTTTCTGGAATCACTGTTGTGATCATCCCCTGCATTTCCCGACAGGGTGCAAAAAATAATGGCATAGCCATTTTTACAGCCGTCTCATTCAATAAATACCTTCTTGAAAAATTATCGGTGCAATCAAGAATTACATCAACATTCTTTAACAGCTCCAAAGCATTTTCTTTTTTTATTGCTCCATCGATTGCCTCAACATCGATTTCACTATTCATTGATTCAATCTTTTCTTTTGCCACTTCCTATCCCACCAACTCCAACAATGGCTATATTTGCTTTCTGCAATTTTTTCTGTCCATCTCTTCCAAAATCCTTTATTATGATCTGCCTTCTATACCTGTTATCCGCGATGAAACAGCACGAAAAAATTTAAAAGCCTTGCTCCTTATACAAATCGATGCGGGCGTGATCTAGCTGGTTAGGATATGAGCCTTCCAAGCTCAATGCCCGGGTTCGAATGCATGTCTTGCAATGTTGCACTTCCTCGCAAGCATGCTCGGAAATCCCGGCGCCCGCATTGTTGTAATCCTTTTGAAAAAATCGATTCACCGAAAATTTTATATACTCAACTTAACCCCCCTCTTCGTTTATATATTCCGAACAAATTTAAAATCAAGAGAGAAAACCGCATGTAATAAAGCGCCCTAAGGTGGGCACATGCGGTGTCCCCTCCCCATTCTTTTTTATATAAAAAATGCATCTATTATATCTTTTGAAACATTTCCATTTCCATCATAAGCATATGCTTCGATGGTGTGCAAACCTTCTTTTCCATCATAAACCCATTCATATGGTTGCTCTTCGTCAACCTGCATTAAATTTCCATCCACATAGAATTCAACAATACTTGCATTGCTAACATTCAGTTTTATCGCTATAGCTCCAAAAATACGAGGTGCTCCTTCCTGTATGAATGGCATGTTCCGCCATATAGTTGGGAATTCAAAGTTGAAAAGATATGTATGGTATATCGTTGGCTTTTCAATATAAATTTTTGGAACATCTGGCATTAAATTTCCGTATACTCCATCGAGATACATAATTCCGGTTCCCTTTCCATACCATTCTGCTATATCCAGGCTATTATATGCTATTCTCACCCATCCATCTTCTCCCCAGCTAGTGCCCCAGCTATTTTTCACTATCCAGCATTGATTGTAATCATCGTATCCAGCGAGCATCATGACGTGCCCGCCTGCCCTCCTGCCCCATCTGTGGTGATATATTCCGCCATGATAATAATAGAGATCCTTGTAAAGATGAGCACATATGGCGAGGGGGCCATGTTCTATTAAAGCCTTTTTGATGGAATCCATATCATGAGCTACCCACCCCCATTCCTTTATTTTCACAGTCCTGTTTTCCCATCCAGGCAGGCTTTCAAAAGGAAAATCGTATGGGCGATGCGGATCTGGAAAACATCCTTCATCCGGAACACCATGTTCCATCAGATAATTCGCCGCATCTATTATATTCACATATCCTGCCTTTATTGTGCCACCAGCATAAAAATAAAGATGAGCCTCAGACAAATCGGGATTATATATTTTGCCAACCTTATACTGCATCTTCGTCTCAAGCACAGCCACCAGAGCATAGGCCTCGCATGTTGGCGCAGGCGCCTGATTTTTCACAGGTGTTGTGTAATCAACGCCATTGATATCTCGCCATGAAAAATATGGAGGCAGATCATTGCCTTTGCTTGAATTGCCGATAGCCATGGAAGGAATTAAAATCAATCCTATTGCTATCAAGGCGATTCTTTTCATATCAGATAATTTTGAGTTTGTATATAAAAATTAGTGCAAAGTTTTTATAATTCGATTTTATCCCATTGTATGAAAAAGTTTGTGGCGATGGCAACTGCACTCGCAATTTTGGTTCCATTGAATGTTATTTCTTTTAACAGCTTTTCTGAAAAGAATGAAAAGGGTGCGAAGACAGGCATGGATTACGATCCATTGGTTGACATTGCTGTCACAGTAAAAATAAAGGCCATACACTCATTGGAAATGCCTTATCTTGGAAGAACAATAGATAAAATTGATAAGCACAGCGATCCAGATTTTTATGTTAAGGTTTTTATAAATGGTAAGGAATTTAAAAGCCCTGTATGGAGAAATCAAAAATATGTTTATCCGAACTGGAGCGTCAGCTGTGATGTGCCAGACGATGTTGAATATGTAAACATAACGATACAGCTGTGGGACGCTGATTTCGGCATGGACAAGCTCTGCGATATAGACAACAACTATGATAATTTTCCCAAAAGCTATGATCTGGATTTGGTATATAGCATAAGAACTGGCCATTGGTTTGGAGATGATGCTGTCACTCCACCAGATTACCGGGGATATCCCGATTTGAGTGGATATGGAAGAGCTAACGGTTGCGATGACAACAGCATATATCAGAATGATAGGGATTGCGAGATATGGTTCGATATTTATCAAAATGATTATGATGGCGATGGCATACCATACTGGGTTGAAACAAATGTTTACCATACGGATCCAATGAAGGATGATCGTGGCGATGATAGCGATGGTGATGGCGTTCCAATAGAATGGGAGTTTAAATATGGATACTATTGCTGGCAACACTGGTGGGATGGAAAAATAGAGGATGAATGGTTGTATAGCCCGAATGTGGCAGAAGACCATAAAAATCTTGATCCTGATAATGATGGCTTGAGCAACTATGAGGAATGGGAGACAAGTCAATGGGGCTCTGATCCTTTCAGGCGTGATTTATTCATAGAAGTTGATCAGATGGAAGCAGGTGATGAAGAGCCAGCAAGCATGCTTCCAGAAGGAACAAAGGAATTGCTTGCTACAGCATATGATAAGCATAACATTGTTTATCATCTCGATGATGGCTGCATGGGGGGTGGCGAGACAATTCCATTTGAAAAGGAGGTTAGTAGAAGGAAACTTCGTGAAGAATATTATCAAAAATATTTCCTCCATGATGGCGAGCAGGCGTGGAGGCAGGGTGTATTTCATTATGCTGTAATTGTATATGATGCTGGCTATCCCGGCTATGCAATAAAGAGAGATATGTGGCAGATTTCATCAAAATATGTAAATGATAAATGCCGTCAGCTTTTCTTCGTTGACCCAAAAATAGTATATGGAAGCGTTTTCATGCATGAAACAGGGCATAGCCTTGACATATGGAATCCTGGCGTTGATGATCCCGATACCATGTATCCATGGAAATACGATTACTGGAAATACCGTCCCTACAAAAGCTGCATGAACTATGGCTACACTTACATACTGGTTGACTACTCCGATGGAAGCCATGGAATGAATGACTTCGATGACTGGCACAATCTAAGCCTGACGTATTTCAATGAGTGAAAATGATAAAGCCATATCTTAAACTCGCTCGCTCATTCAATGCTGGCCTCACAGGCATTGCGCCTGTGCTGGGCGCGCTGGCGGCGGGCGAAAGCAGCCTTGTTCGCCTTTTTCTCTTCTTTCTCGTTGGCTTTTTTGGTCATTCCTATGGCTTCGCTTTAAATGACATAATGGATTACAGAATTGACCGCCTTTCTCCAGAGCTGGGTGAGAGACCGCTTGTTAAAGGAGAGATCAGCTTAAAGAAGGCATGGCTATTTACCGCTTCAATGCTTTTTCTCTCGCTCGCATTCGCTTTCTATCTTTCATACATCTATTCGAATTATTTTCCCCTTCTCCTGCTTTTCATCTCTGCCATATGCATAACCATATATGATTCAATAAGCAAGAAGTATCCTGCAATGGATGTTTTTGTAGCTTTAGGCATATTCTTTTTAATTTTGTATGGAGCAACGATGGTCAAAAGAAACATAACAATGCTTACATGGATAGTTGTTTTTTTAGGAACGCTGCAAGTTTTATTCATGCAATTCATAGCAGGCGGCCTCAAGGATGCAGAGCATGATTATAAAGGAAATGCAAATACGCTTGCAATAAAGCTTGGTGTTCGTGTAATAAACAAAAAAATGTATGTGCCTTTTTCATTCAAATTCCTTGCTTTTAGCCTGGAAACAGTCTATCTGGCTTTGCTTTTCTATCCCTTCATTTTTTTGCCTGAATTTAAACAAAAATATATTCAGCTAATCACTCTCATCATTCTTTCAATAGCCATGCTATATATTTCTTACAAACTTGTTTCAATGAAAATTTTTGAAAGAAATGTTGCAAGAAAATACATTGGATTGCATTACTACATAAATTTCTCTCTCGTCCCAATAATGCTTTCATGCATAAACCCATGGATTGCTCTGCTTGCTTTTGTTCCCGCCTT
>JAGGXG010000103.1 GCA_021163175.1 Thermoplasmata archaeon | reverse complement strand
GTTTTTCTCCTTTCCAATCTCCAGATTGTATTTCATCTTTCAACATTTTTACTCACCTCCTAAAATTTCTTCTATTTCCTTTTTTCCTTTTTCTAATTCCTCAACCTGTTTTTCATCATATTTCAGCAACATGGTTAAAAATTCTCCAACATGAGTTTTCTCCTCATTTGCAACATCCATCAGCACAGCCTTTATTTTTTCATCCTCCGCCAGCGCCATCATTTGCTCATATAAATTTATTGCATCAAGTTCTGCTATGATAGCTGCTCTCAGAATTTCTTTATCAATATTTCCTTTTTCCATGCTTTTCAGGTCAATTGGTATTTTTGATAACATTATTTCACCTCCTCAACATATTTCCTTTGCGCAAGCTCTCGATCCAGCATGAAAATTCCGTTTTTGCTTCCTTCTATCATCCTAAGCTTTGTTATTATTTCTTCATCGTTAGCTTCCTCTTCCACCTGCTCATCAACAAACCACTGCAACATGTTGAACGTGGCTCTATCTTTCTCTTCCTCTGCAATTTCCACAAGTTTGTTTATACATTCCGTTATATGTTTTTCATGTTTCAGTGTTTCCTCAAATGCATGCAATGGGCTATTCCATTCGTGCGGCGGCGCCTTGATTTCCTGCAGCTGGACTTTTCCGCCTCTGGCGAGAATGTAATCATAAAATTTCATTGCGTGCCCCAGCTCTTCCCTTGCCTGAACTTTCATCCAGTTGGCGAAACCTTTTAGGCCGATGCTTTCAAACCATGCAGACATGCTTAAATAAAGATAAGAAGAGTAAAGCTCTTCATTTATCTGCCTGTTTAATGCTTCCAGCATCCTTTCTCCTATCATGCTTCCACCCACGCCATTTTTTTGTCGCGTAAGCTTTTATTAAGCAAATTGGCATGCTCACATGTTATAGGCAACTCTGCTATACGATGCAATGTTATGCTATCATCGATTTCGATTTCGATTTCGTTAATAAGCATCATGCCGTTGTCCAAATCAAAGGTGTAGACATAAACATTTCTTTCCTGAAGATATTTCTTTACCTCCTCATTCTTTATTGCTTCATCAAGCCCTCCTGCGGCAAAAATGCGTACATGTATAACGATATCTGCTATTATGTCAAGTGAAGCCATTTTTTCCAGCAACCTGGAAAACAATTCCTTTGCTTGTTGTAACGAAGTTTCTCCTCCGAAAAGCAGCAGTATGGCTTCGCCATCATATTCTTCAAGCTGTTTTGCTATGCTATCTTCATTTCCTCTCTCAACTATAAAATGCCATACTTTTCCGCCTGTCTGGGAGATGAAAGCAGATTCTGCTGCAGTTGCGGTAGAGCAGCATATTATGTTTTTCATGCTCACCACAGCCACTTTATTATAGCTTGCCAGCAAATCCTCTCCCACTAGGCGGCCGGTTAAAGCCCGTAAATACACCTCTTCAGCAAAAGTTGTTTTAGCCATTTTATTCCTCTAATTTTTTGTGGCAGAGCCACCAGTCATAGCATTCAATCTCTCCTTTCTCCTCTGCTTCCATCCTTTCCTTTATTGTCTCAACATCGCCAGCAGGCGGCACTATGACATGATCGTTGATTAACTCATTATTCGGCCATTTATGCGGCAGAGCAACACCATGTTTATCGCTAATTTGCAATGCTTTCAAAGCCCTTAAAATTTCATCCCAATCTCTGCCAACTTCAGCAGGATAATATACTATTGCTCTTATCGTGGCATTGCCATCCACTATAAATACTGCTCTTGCTGTATTGCTTGAACCACTCGGTATCATTCCAAGTTTTTCTGCAAGCATGCCGCGATCATCAGCTATTATCGGAAATTGTATTTCCTCACCCAGATTTTCTTTAATCCATTCTGCCCATTTCAGATGGGCAAAAACCTGATCAATGCTAAGCCCTATTACTTCCGCTCCAAGCTCCTTGAACTTTTCGAGCCTTTTCTGCATTGCATAGAATTCCGTTGTGCATACTGGTGTAAAGTCACCGGGATGGCTAAACAATACAAACCACTTTCCTTTGAAGGCGTCTGGCAATTTCATGTTTCCGTGCGTTGTTTTAACTTCCGCTTCCGGAAATTTTTCTCCTATCACTACCATTTCATCACCATTTCATAATAAAATACGAATATTTAAATTTTTTGGACGAAAATCGTATAAATTTTTCCATTAAATTTAAATACAGAATTTTTATTCATATTATGTTGACAAAAAATCGTAGTGATTGAAATGATTGACGAAATAGATAAGAAAATATTGGAAATATTAAGCAACAATGCAAGAACTCCTTATACTCAAATTGCAAAAGAAGTTGGATTGAGCGAAGGCGCCATAAGGAAAAGAGTTGCAACAATGGAAGAAAAAGGATTGATAAAGAAATATGTGGCAGTAATAGATCCAAAAAAGCTTGGATACAATAGCATAACATTGCTTGGAATAGATGTCGAGCCAACGATGTTGCTGGAGATTTCAAACAAGGTGGCAAAAATAAAGGAAGCAAAGCATGTCTTTATCTCCACAGGCGACCACATGATAATGGCTGAAATATGGGCAAAAGATGGAAATGATCTGTCCCGTATTTTATCAAAAATTGGTAAAATAGAGGGTGTGAAAAGACTCTGTCCAGCCATAATATTGGAAGAAATAAAATAACATTAAATGATTTATATTCATGAAAATTGGTTCCGTAGTCGCAGTTCGCGCTATCTTATTGTTTGTAATGCCAGTTATAGTATATGGAATTGCCCTTATTCCACCAACAATTTTTTTATATTTTGCTGTAAAAATATCTATGCTGCATTCATTCCTTCTGCTATTACTTCCTTTTATTTTAATGCTCGGCTACTTCATTTTACTTTTTTCATTGATGCTATCTTCAGCATTTTTCATAAATGTGCTTAATCTAAAATATGAAGAAGGCGTGTATGAGCAAAATTTGAAAGAAAAAATGTACTTTAAATACAATCTTTATTTCTTGCTTTATTATCCCGTTTATCGCATTTTAAATTTCATTGTCTATCCTCCTTTAAAGTCATTCTATCTTCGCCTCATTGGAGCAAAAATAGGAAGGCGTGCTTTTCTTTCATTGAATGAAATAATATTTGATCCATGTTTGATAGAAATAGGAGATGGAACAATGATTGGTACAAGAGCAATGGTTCTCGCCCATATAGGAGAGGAAAAGCTAATGTTAAAGAGAACAAAAATCGGGAAGAATTGCATCATTGGAACAGAGGCATTGATAATGCCGGGCGTTGTCATAGAAGATAATGTTGTTGTGGGAGCAAAAAGTCTTGTTCCTAAGGGCATGCATCTCAAAAAAGGGAAAATATATGCTGGAATACCGGTAAAAGAAATAAAGAGAGACTATAGTCTTCGACATAAATAGGTTCAATTAGTGGCCAAAAATTTTTTTATCCAATTTCTTGCGAAACTTGGAGAGGATGCAAGATTATAGAATAATTTCTCCACCACTTCTTTCAATTCATCTTTACACCTTAGGACTATAGAAGAGATGTATTTTTTAATGCTTTTCCATATGAATTCAATCGGATTCAAATCTGGAGAATATACCGGAAGAAAAATAATAGTGATATTCAGTTCTTTCGCAACTTCTTTTACTTTTTGCTTTTATGAGAAGCAAAATTATCTGCTATTATTATCAACTTCCTGTTGGGATTATTCTCTCTTATTTTATGCAAAAAATCGATCACATCTTCTTTCTTTGAAGATTCTTTGGAAGAATACACACTTTTTCCATTTATTGAATAAAATCCAAAGGAATTTATCCTTTCTTTCTTGGCTGTATTCTTTTTTACCACTATTTTTCCGAATGACCATAAACGAGTGGTGTTTGTATTTATATGTTGAGATGATTCGTCTAAAAAACCAATTATCGCATTTCTTATGTTCTCTTTTTCTTCTTCTATTCTTTTTTTAAAATCTCTTCTGCATTGTCTGGTCTTCTATAGTCATGCACAAATGGTTTTTGATACACCATACCAATTTTTCTTAATATCCTTGCAACATGTCTCAAAGTATATTCAATGCCAAATTCATTTTTTATTAACTCTTTTACTTCTCTTGTAGTCCAGCAGTCTTTTTGCTTTAGTAATTTTATCAGCTTTTCCACATCTTCAGGGCTAAGTTTTCCTTTTCTTCCCGGTTTTCGTTTTGTTTTTAATCCTTTTGTACCATTCTTCTCATATCTTTTTTTCCAATTGTATATTGTTCTCACACTAACATTCATTATATCTGCTATCTTATGAACATTGTAACCTTTTTTGATTAAAATTATGCCTCTAATTCTATCTCTTTCTCTTCCATCCTTTGTACTCTTTAATGCATCATTTAACACTTGTATTTCCTTTATTATATCCCCTCCCATAAAATGATATGCAATGAAACTATAAATGTCTTACACTATAATTGGGACCTCCTTTAATGGCTAATTCTTTTTGATATATAGAGAAAGAAAAATTTTCTTTTCTTCTATCCATCTCGCCATTCTTTCGATTATTCTCATCCTCTCATTCATGGGAAAAATTAAAGG
>JAGGXG010000059.1 GCA_021163175.1 Thermoplasmata archaeon | reverse complement strand
GCGTTATGAAGACAAAAGCCTTAATTTGAGATGGTAAAATGTAATAAAAATTGCAACTGGCAAATTATACAATGGCAGTATAATTAGCTTAAAATGGCAAAGTCAAGTTGTAAAATCACTGCTTCTTTTTGATAATTTATTCAAAAGAAGCAGCTTTATTCAATTGTTCAACACAGCAAATATTGTTGCTTTTGAAAACAAAAATTGGGAAAAGGAACTTGAAGAGATGAGTATCCAAATTCATTCATGCAATTTCTTCCATTTCGTCAGCTTGAAGGATTTGCAGGAGATTGTCCAGATATATTCCAAAGCCAAAGAAGATTAAGATTGAATTTCCACTCCAGGAATTGCATGATGATATTGTTGTTGATTCAAATCCCAAATTTTTTATTTAGGTTTTACATTCACCTTTCAATGAATGCCAAAAAATTGCTTACAATATTTATAGCATTAATACTGCCATGGATAATACTGGCGGTAGCCATAATAAAGCCAATATACAATGCATGGCTTTATGTGGGCAGCATAACATGGTTTCTGACGGCTTTATTCATTACTCTCTCCTTCTATAAATTTTGAAAAGTTTTTATAAAGTAAAGGCATTACTAAATGATTAAAATGATATTTGGAAAAGATAGAAAGGGAGAGTATATTGATCTTGAAGAATATGGGGGAGTGGAGAAAAAGGAAGCAAAGATGTTCGTAAAGGTTGCAGAGATACAGAGTTACGACGATGTAAAGGATTTTGCCAATTACATTTATGAGGGAAATTTACTTATCCTTGATGTTTCTCCAATTTCCATAGATGATATTGAGCTTGAACGAGTTATAAATGAATTCAAGAGAATAACAGAAGACATAGACGGAGATATTGCCGGCATGGACAGAAATCACATCATTGTTACGCCATCAGGAGTTAAAATAGATAGAAGGAAGCTAAGAAAATTCTAGATCATATATTCTTCCATTTCCAGAAAATCGAGCCACTCCTCTCTGCACTCGCAATCCATCCCATCGAAAACTCTCTCATCCTGCTTTAAATTGAATTCTCCTATGGCACGCAATATTTTTTTATCGCACTTCCCGCAATTGTGGGCGCCCCGCGCCATGCCTCCCGCAACGACATCACATTTTATCATGCCATCATAGAATTTTTTTGTTTCTTTTATGACCTGAACGACGCTCCACAACCATGGAGGGCGATATAGATGACGTTGCCATAATGCTTCCAGAATCGTTTTTCCGTGTATGGCGGTAGGATTGAATGATATTACATCTGCCACATCCGCAACTTTTTTGGCGGCATTTATTGCATCTTCAATCGCTTCTTTTTCTTTAAGGAAAGGAGGTTTTATGAGGATATAAACTCTTAGCCCTTTTCCATATTCCTTTACCAGTTTCGCATTTTTAAGCCATGCTTTGAACCTGAAACCCTTATTTATGGAATATTCCAGAACTCTGTCGTTGGCAGATTCAAGCCCCATTGCAACTTCAATGTTGCCAGGCAATTCATCAAGGCTTTTGATAAATTCTGGTCTACTCTCTATAACAATTTTTTTTGCTTTTGAAAATTTTTTTATTGCATATATTTGCAATTCTCTCGGCACTTCTCTAGCATCGAGAAAGCTTCCTGAAGTGAAGAATTTCACGATTTCCTCACCCTCATATTTTCCATATGCCTCGTCAATCTGTTTTTTTATTTCTTCATATCCTGCATCATATGTTTCTTTAAAATAACCACACACTGTGCAACCTGATAAATGAGACCATCTGCAGCCTTTGGTTCTTAAAACAATGACCATTGCACTGGCAGTTTTTCCATTCAACAATTCCTTTTCCTTCCATATTCTTGGCTTTTTAACTTTCTTTAATTCAATTTGCCTGTAATTACGATTTAACTCTATGAGGGCTTTCATTTTGCAATCATGGCTCGCAACCAATCAGCGACATTTTCAGCATGGTCAGCTATATCATCCACCCAATCTGAAATTTTGAGCAAATGATATTCATCCATTGCATCCAACTTTTCCTCCATTTTGTATATGTCCCTCATGATCTCATATCTGACCCTATCTGCCTCCCATTCTTTTCTATGCACGTTGTGAATGAGTTGTTTAAGCTCATCTCTCACGCGAGATGGAAAGCCCATGTCAAGCAATTCCTTAAATTTCATCATAGCTTTTTCCATTTCCTCAACAGTTTGATAAACCATATCCATATGCTCTTTGAATTTATCTTTTAGCTCATCTGGAATTTTTGTATGGCGTAAATCAAGCAACTGAGCGAGATTTTCAGCATGGTCAAGAATTGCATCCTCTTCTCTCAACAACCAAAGAAAATATTTCTTATCAACTGGCATTAGAATGGAAGAAGGCAAATGAGCCCTTATATTTCCTTTTATCAAATCTGCTTCATGTTCCAGCTCAGATACCTTATTTGCAACTTCATGAAATTGCGAGAAATCTCCATCAAAATATTTCATAACCCCTTCTTTTAATATGGAAATACATTCTCTAACCTTTCGCATATGCTCAAGCAAACCTTCTATAGGCGATTTTTTTCTATATATACTCCCAACTGGCACTCTTACCATGGAAATATTATCCGCAAAGCCATATAAATCAATATCGATGTTGCCATAGTTGCAGGAAGTGTAAAAATCCATGAATAAATTATTTTCTTTACCACGGACAAATCAACAGCTTCCAAGCCCCTTGCTAGCCCTACTCCTATAACAGCGCCAACAACAGTATGGGATGTAGATATAGGCATTCCAAGTTTGGAAGCCGTCAAAACGACGGTGGCGGCGCCGAAGTCGATGGAAAAGCCTCTCGTGTTTGTCAGGGCTGTTATTCGAGAGCCGACAGTCCTTATCACTTTATATCCCCATGTTATTATTCCCACAGCTATTCCAAGGCCCCCCAAAGCGAGTAGATAAAAATCGCTGACACGATGCCATGCAAGCGTTAGAACAACAGCTACAGGAGCTGCTGCATTGGCGACGTCATTGGCGCCGTGCGAGAATGCAATATAACAGGATGTTATGATTTGCAGGCGGCGGAAAATTCTTTCAACTATTTCATATCCATTTCCTTTTATTTTCTTTATCAAAAAATAACTTAGTATGGAAAAGAGAATGCCAGCAAGCAGAGAGATTGCGATATAATCGAATACATTTCCTTTCACATATTCTCCCGCTCTTGTTTTCATAAAGATGGAAAGCATTATTATGAATATCGTCAAGCCGGCAAAGAAAGGACCAAATATTCTCGCACTATTTTTTGGATCATGAGAAGAAAAAACAAATTTAGTTATAAATTTAAAAACTATAAAGGCTATGAGCAAGCCAGCGATTGGAGAAAGAATCCATGATAGCGTCACCATTTCTATGGTTTTCCATTTTATTGCATGAAATCCGCCTTCAATCAGGCCAAAGCCGGTGATGCCTCCAACTATTGCATGCGTTGTCGATACAGGCAGCTCTTTCCATGTCGATAATGTAACAAACAAAGCCGCAGAAAGGAGGGCGGCGAGAAAACCAAGCAGGATTGCATTCGGCTCGCTTATTATGTTAGCATCTATTATTTTATTTTTTATAGTATCTGTAACATGTTTTCCCACCAGAATCGCCCCCAAAAAATTTAGAATGGAAGCAATAACCAAAGCCTGCCGCAAAGTTATGGCTTTTGCTCCCACAGCAGTGGACATTGAATTTGCGACATCATTTGAACCTATACTCCAAGCCATATACAATCCAGCAAAAATAGCAAGTATTATCAATGCTAGGAGCATGATTTGAATGTCTGGATAAAATAAATATTTTTGGGAATAGATTTAAATCATGCAAACGTTTTCAATATGCTACCCGATGTGCAATCTTGGAAACCTGAAGTAAGTTTTAAATTGACGAGAGTCGGAATAAGGGGAGTTAAAAAACCTGTTAGAATAGAGAGGAATGGAAAGCAAGTAACCTTGCTAACAGATATGGATATATTTGTTGATTTACCCGCCAGTAGAAAAGGAAGCGATTTATCGAGAAACGCTGAAGTTGTTGAAGAGATAGTTGACAAATCCGTAAGGCAACCATATAGCGGTCTAGAAGACCTCTGTCAAGAAATAACAAAAAAGCTTCTCGAAAGACATGGATATGCGGGCAGAGCAGAAGCTTTTGCTTCCTCCATATATTTTCTGGAAAGAATAACACCATTAGGTAAGAAAACGCTTGAGCCATATAAAATAATGGCAAGGGCAATAGCCAATAGAGGAGAAAGAATAAGACAGTTTATTGGCGTAGAGGTGATAGGAATGACAGCCTGTCCATGCGCCATGGAAAACATAAAGAAAGTTTATGGAGAAAAATATACTCATAATCAACGCAATGTTGCCACAATTTTCATTGAAAATGATGGAAGCATAGATGCAGATGATTTGATAGAGATAGCAGAGGATGCAATGAGTACGCCAACATATGAAATTTTAAAAAGGAAGGATGAAATGGAAGTTGTAAAAAAAGCGCATGAAAATCCAAAATTTGTTGAAGATGTTGTGAGAGATATGCTGAAAAGCATTGTTGAAAAATATTCATATCTTCCTTCCGACTATATCGTTATCGCGAGAAGCGAAAGCCATGAATCGATACACAAACACAATGCATTTGCAGAAAGAATAACAACGATTGGTGAGTTAAAAAGCTAGCCCTTCAAAAATTCCTCCAGAATTTTTCTTCCATAATCTGTTAAATTTCCTTTCTTGTCAATGTAACCAAATTCAACCATCTCATTAAATAAACTCATATCGACATTGTCAACATCTTCAGCACACATTTTTGCAAGTATGAGTATATTTCTTATGAACATTTCAATCGCCAAAATGTTAGTAAAAAACCAGTATGTAAATTTTTATAAATTTTCAGCCTTCAATTATTTTCTCATCCCATGTCATGGCATTTCCATGGTATGCTATTGCTTTTACTTCATGCTCTCCTTTTAAATCAATTTTTATTTCATATGGAGGTTGATTTAAAGTTGCCATTAGCTTGCCATCTAGATAAAATTCTACTTTTTCTGCATTTTCAGCATAGGCTTTTATACTTCCATTCTCATATGAAACCATAACAAGAAGCTCATCAAAAGAAGGAAGTGGAAGCTCTTTTATGTATGCAATGCTCCGCCTGAGTATCCACCAATTATAGCTGTAATTCATTCTATGCCCTCCTATCCATTCATATACATATCTTGGGATTCCATATATTGACAAGCCAAAATATTCTTTCACGCTTGCATTGAAGCGAGGAGGAATTTCTGGATGGGCAGAAAAAACAATTACTTTTCCTTTCCCATATGTTGATTCAGCTGCAGAATAGTATTCTTTTATGTCTGTTGTTATCTTCTTCCACGGAATCCATTTTCCAAACCATATCCAGAAATGCAATGGCGCAACCTCGCTTGGCTCTTCCAAATATATTCCGATTCCTTTTGCCTTCTTCATTCCATATAAGCCTGCGCCTCCTGCATATGTTATGTATCGAGTAATGGTGCCATCGAATATCTCTCCTTGCAACTTTTGTTTGATTGGAATGTTGCTTCTCCCGCCATCTTTCCATAAATATTGCCATTCCTCCCATTGGTCATCGTTCAAATATGCGTCGATGAAACCGAGAGCAGCTTTATTAATTATAAAATCCAGGGGATAGCGGGGTTTTTCATATCCCATACTCGCCATATTGGCGCCGCCGCATATTCCGAGATAGCCGCCACCATTAGCAACGAAATTTTTAACCTCTTCCTTCCATTTTGGATTGAGAGCATGGAAATATTGGCGTCCGCTTGCTCCTATGACGAGAGCGTCATAGTTGCGAAGGCTCCCATTTATAACATCTTTGTAGTCAACTCGGCTCACATCCATTTTGTATATAACACCATTTTCCTCCCATGCATAGTGGAAGCAATATTCAAGCAACTTTACAGAAGGAGAAATTGAATCATATAGAGCAATTTTTATTTCTTTTTCCTCTGCTGGAGATGAAAATGTTACGCTTGGCATAAAAATTAGAAGAAAAATAAAAAGGGAGGAAAGCTTAGCCATTGTTCACTGGTTGATATGGATTGAATGCTGGGTCACCATACAGATTAAATTCATGCAAGCAAACATATTTTTTATCCAAGTAGTTATCATATTCAAATTTCCTGAGTGTATTGCTCTTGTGCTCATAACCAGGAAGATCCGCTATATTCAATGGAGGTGTCCACAGGAATGTTGAGTTTGCGTCTTTTGGCAAGTACTTGTTCTTTGCATTTCTCAAGGCCATACCTACTGTGCTATCGTTTTTTATCAAATCATCTATGAAATCATGGGCAACTACGCCTCCAAAATGCAAATCCGGATATTCGCCTTTGAGCCACAATCGCAACCATGCATGTATGAAACCCCATGCTCCAAATCCTTTGAATATCAAACCTGGCTCAAGATAGCCTGGATCAGCTGTTACGCGCGTCGATGCAACAACGCTGTTAACACCTGCATGCACATAAGCTTGTGTCAAACAATTTTGTGGTATCAATCCGTCGGTTCTTCCAACTATGCAGCTCTCTATAAATATAACACTTGGTCCATATTCATCATTGTAAACATACCTAACAGCATACGCTCCCTTGCTTGACAGCCCACTCATTATTCCAAGTGGCTCGAAAAAGCGAGCAAGCCATGTGACGGGCGGAAAGCCGCGGGCGTCAAGCAATATATCGCCAGATTCGTAAAGATAATAAATTCCATGATTGAATACGAATATCAAATTGCTATTTTTTTGCAAGTCTCCACCTTTCACAATGTTATCTCCGCTTATCAACTGGATAACGCCTGGGAACGGAATGTTGAGGCGAGAAGTATATTTTGCAATGTTATCAAATCCCTCTCTTTGAGAAATTGTTAAAATAGTGCTCCTGACATTAAAGCCTCCTTTGCTTATGGCATCTGAAATATGCATGTTTGCAAACAAACTCTCACCACTGGGCCATTTTGTTGGCTCCTCGCTTCCTGTTATCAGTCCAGCGAGTGTTGTAAGAATTGGAATCCATTGGAATTCCAGACCTGCTCCTGTCTGAACAGTTGCATTATTCTTCCATTCTCCAAGTTTGTTTATTAACTCGTTGTAAAATATGGTTCGAGCTATCAAAGCTGAGCAATCCTCGCTATCATAGCCTGTAACCCTGCCAACAGCGTTTTCCATAGTAGGATAGAAAGTATAGGTATCGTTTTCCCAGTCGCTATATGAAGGATCAACATCACCATAGAAGAAATCGCTTGGAAGCTGCACGCCTATAATGTTATCGCTATCTGGATTATGGTAATAGAACATTGGAACCATCGTTGGATCAGCCATTATTGCAATATATATTGGATTTTTTGTGTAATAATCATGCAAGGCTTTTGTATCGTTGGCAGATATGTTGGCAATTTTCGCAAGCAACGAATTCAGTTCTTCATGGATATTGAATAAATGCTCGTCGCATGGTTTGACAAGCTCTTCATTTGTTGATGGGTATACAACGCCTTTAACGCCAATGCTCTCATTTCCAGCAAAAGCGAAATGCGGGGAAGCAAAAACTATGCCATGGTGATATGCAGCAAGATATGGAGCCATACTTGAAAGATTTTTCATCAGTGGTTCAAGCGTGTCGTTTATTTCTTCCACCTTTATCTTAAGCTTATACTCGCCGCTCGTCCTCTCCACCCATCTTCCCATGACCTGCGCCGTGTATTTGCCTGGCGAGCCGTATATTATTGTCTCGTAATGAACCTTGTCAGTTGCTATATCATCGCCATTGTAATCTGGAATGCCTGCTGCCGTCGAAGTATATACGTAGGTTTCATTATCTGGACCATATACCAAAAGAATCATATCGTCTCCAAGCTCACTTACATACTCCGATGCCTTGTTTATTAAATCTATTTTGAGACGAACATATTTATCGTAAGGCACTTCAAATTCATGGAGACTGAAAAGTCCACTTGTAAGCGCATGTACTGTTTGAGCGGGAAGAATATCAACCGAGCTCGTCACATTATCATACTCATAGCTTGTTTCATTCAGCACAGCAACTCTTCTAATATCAAGAGGATTTGCCATTGTTATGTAGTCAACGCTCCCAAATTTTGATTTAACGAATCTTATCATGAAATCGTTTATTTCGTCAATGCTCTTAAAACGCCACGTCATCTTATAACCATCTATATCTCCACAAACGAATGTGTAATCAACACCGAGTTTGCTGAGCACTTTTTTTATATTTTTCGTATCCTTTGTAACAAATACAGGAATGTTAAGATAGCTTGCCAGAGGGACAAGGTTTATGCCAAGCTTGTAACCTTTAAAGCTATCCTCAATCAAAATCGCTGCATCACTTTTCTTCCATATTCCAGCCAGTTCTTTTGAAACGTTTTCTGGAGTGTCATCTTTTATTTCCCTATATTCAAATGGAAAAGCTTCCTTAAATCGTGTTACAGGTTTTGAAGGATTTGAGAAGTTTTCGACAAGCAAAGGCATGACATGAAGTTCTGTGTCATCATAATACAAGGATGCTGGAGTAGCAATCAAAGGATAGAATGGATTATCCTTGCTCACAACTATTGGCACTACATCCTGATTTCTTTCCGATTTTATTTTATATATTGTTTCCATGCTAAATCCACTGACTTCATGGAATTTCTCAACGCATCCTGTAAAAACAGGCATAATCATTGCCAGAGCCATTAACAAAGCAATCTTCTTCTTATTCATCTTCATCACTTTATGTTAATATTTGCTGCCTAATAATAATTTCGCTGCTGGTCTGGTTAACATAACATGCATAAAAAATATATGTTAAAATGCAATATAGCTTTTGAGCGGGCGTGGTGTAGTCTGGTATCACATAGCCCTGCCACGGCTATTACCCGGGTTCAAATCCCGGCGCCCGCACTTACGCACTTACGAAAATTTTATATTTAGCATTCATTTTATGAATGTTGGTAGAATGAGAGGCTGTAAAAAATGTTTACTGATCAGCATAATTCTTTTGATTCTTATCGGTGAATCTGCAGGAATTGCAAATTTTGTTTCTATTGAGATACACGATGTTATGGATGATGGAAAAACATTGTATGTTGGCGGAACTGGTCCGAGCAACTACACAAAAATACAGGATGCCATAGATAATGCAAGTGATGGAGACACTATAATTGTCTATCCTGGAATTTACAAAGAAAACATAGTTGTTCATAAAAGCTTAGCAATAATGGGAGTAAAGAAAAATGAAAAGCCAGTAATTGAGCCAGAAAATGAAAATAGAAGCGTTATGTATATGATTGCAGAAAAATGCAGGATAGAAGATTTTGTAATTAGGGGAAGGATATATGTTATTTCCTATGGACACACAATAATAAACAATGTGTTTGAAGGAGATGGAGGGGGAATAACTTCTCCAAATACCGTAGAAGACATAATAGCACATAATATTTTCAGGGGAAATGGATACAGCGGTATAGATTTGGATGATTCTTATATAATGAAAATTTATAACAATACATTCTCAGGAGATTATTACACAGGAACATACCTATCTGATTGTGGCAAGCTGAATATTTTCAACAATACTTTCCATTCTATGAGTAAGGGAATATTTGGAGGAAGTGTATATGAACTCAAGATATATTCAAATGAATTTTATAACTTAAAAGAAG
>JAGGXG010000116.1 GCA_021163175.1 Thermoplasmata archaeon | reverse complement strand
ATCCTACCTTAGTCTGATTTTAACGGTGATAAAAACGGTATTTAAACTATCAGAATATTTTTATTTCAATCCTACCTTAGTCTGATTTTAACCGTGCGGGGAGTGGCATACTCCCGAAAGCCCCAATTGAATTTCAATCCTACCTTAGTCTGATTTTAACTAAAATCATGCAAAGAGATAATAGCAAATCGAAAAATATTTCAATCCTACCTTAGTCTGATTTTAACGGCGATATGATGAAGGGGAAAGATGTGATAATATTAAATTTCAATCCTACCTTAGTCTGATTTTAACCCCCGTGGCTTATCTTGGAGATTTTTCTTTTCAATATTGAAATTGTTTGGATTTTTATATGTCTTTTCATGAGGGTGTGTCGTGGATGTTTATAAATGCTTTGCTTACTAACCATCCACGATCATATCACTGTTGAAACATCTGATTTTTCTGTCCCAATGCATTCTTTTTCAAAAGATTTTGGACTGCGCATTTTATAGATTATGATTGAATCCTGATTTTCATCCATTATCTTTTTCAGTCCATTTTTTATTTTAAAAAGCTCTGCTTTTGTTATCTCTCCCTCAAAAACAGAGTTCTGTATCCAGTTTAAATATTGGCGAAGAAAATGGCAGACTTTGCTTACTCTCTCCACACTAACATCATAAACGATTATAACATACATTCTACCACCATATCCTGAAAGCTTTGTATTCCTTCTCTCCAAGCAAGTGCTTTATCAGCTTGTAGCATTCGAGCCTGATCAACCGTTGATATGAAACATTTCTCCTCAGGCCCCTGTGCTTTATCGTCGTTTTCAGCTTTTCATCATATTCCTTCAAAAATTTTTTTCTTCCATTGTTGTTGAGGAGGCATGAATTTAATTCCTTTCTGAAATCTTCTTCGCCAATTATCCTTTTTTGAATGAGTTTGAAAATAACTCTGTCTGCCAAAAGAGGCTTAAAAATTTCCGCCAAATCCAATGAAAGAGAGAATCTTCTCTCAAAGGGCTCATGCAAATAACTTATCGTTGGATTGAGTTGCGTGTTGTATATCTCGGTGAGACAGCTTGAGTAAACCAACGAATTCCCAAAGCTTATTAGTGCATTTATCCGGTTCGCTGGCGGCTGCCTGCTCCGCCTGTCAAAATGGAAGGCGGGCGGCAGGATTTTGTTGAAAGCCTTATAATATGTTTCCCGTGCATTCCCTTCGATTGCCATCAAATGTGGCACATTTTTTGCAGTCTCGATATCCTGAATGGCATTCTCTATCGCCTCTATTTCTTCCTCCAAATCCACATTGTTCCTGTTGTAATATCTTAGGTTAACAACAATGTTGCCCAACGCTCCCCTCACAAATTCTTTTGCAATCCTCAATCTTTTCTCAGGATCAAGATAATGCTCAGCCTGCTTGATTAGCAAATCACCAGAAAGTAATGTTTCCCTTGGATAGAAACTTCCTTCATAGAATCCATATTTATTGAAGAAATGCACGACTATTCCATGTTTCATTAAATATGAGAGAGCTCCAGATTTTATCGTTACATTTCCATAGCAATAAATCGAATATATTTTCTCAACTGGAATTATTCTCCTTTCATTCTCGCCCACCTCATTTTTATAAAAGAGATATATCGTGTTATGCCCCCCTCTCCATAACGGCATTAACGGTAATGTAATAGTTATTCTTCATCAATAGATATCCCACACCATTTTAAATGTTTAATTAAATTCAATCGCCCCAGCAGAATTCATAATATGCACATTTCTTGCAATATGGCTTTCGCTGTGCTGGCGGAGGCGTTGTCATTGAAACAATCTCCTTTATTGATTCAAGAATTTCCTCGATTTCTTCATCATTGATGAGCTCTACTCTCCTTATTTTCCTGAACAATGGATAATTTATTATTCCTTCCGCTTTTATTCCCTTCATTTTCAAATAATATATGTAATAAAGGAGGCTGGTAAACATGGGCTTTTTCCATTTTTTTAGATTTTTTAACCTCATGTATTACAATTCTTCCTTTCTTTTCGACAAAATCAATGGCTATTCTTTCCATCATAACATCTTTTTCCACTTTTTTATAAGATTCTTCATGCAAAATTTTGCCCATCGTTACAACATCGCTCTCTTTCTCCATTGCAATGTTATGGCTG
Organism: Thermoplasmata archaeon; assembly: GCA_021163175.1. GTDB lineage: Archaea > Thermoplasmatota > E2 > UBA202 > JdFR-43 > JAGGXW01. The sequence goes on along the minus strand of JAGGXG010000116.1, from coordinate 2,343 downwards.
AAAAGCCATAGCTTGCGATGGCATATGAAATAATAGTTGACCTGTGTGCCCGTGAATAACGCTTCTTTATCCAGCATTTAATACCTCTCTCACAATTTTAATAAATTCCTCAGCATCCTTTATTGCAATTTCAGCATCTCTCAAACTTGCTTCATATTCCAGTCCATACAATGCTTCATGTCTCTCCTTCCTGAAAGCATCTAGAGATTGCAACAAATAGAACGGTATAAGACTCGAGTATTTCTCTTTTAGATACAAGACTACGCATGCATGACTCTTTTCCTGTATTCCATCTTTATAAAGCAGTGCTCTGGCTGAATGAAACATGGATGTATATGCATATATTATGCATGCATCATAAAATTCTTTCAGCAATGCCTGTTTAGCCAGCTTAAGTTTATTTTCAGCCATTTTTATTGATCGCATTGCTTTCTCTCTATCAGCCATTATTTTACGGAGCAATCTCCTTTCAAAACATTCTTCCAGCCTCATTCCATCACTGGCACCTCACCATATAAAACTATGCCCTTGGTTATTACTTCAATATAAAAAGCTTTATCATTCCTTGCTTTCTCCCTCCATTCAGCCCATTTCATTATTATTGCTTTTATTTCCTTTCCAAGCATTTCTTCAAATCTGCTCAAATCAATTTTTTTCTTCTGCCCTATGATAAGCAGATCAATATCGCTATTTTCATCATCCTCTCCTCTTGCCATGGAGCCAAATAAAACCACCGAATTTAAAGCAGGGATGTTTTCTTCAAGATATGAAATAAGATTGCTTTCTTCTATTCTCCTGATTGAAAAAGCTATTTTTAAATGGCGGAAAAAAAGACTGTTCATATTCGCCTTCACATATCTCATGTTTCCTCTCCTCGTTTCTATAAGGAGATTGTTTTTTACGAGCTCATCTACAGCCTGTTTCGTGGAAAATATATTCATACCTGTTCTTCTTGCAAGCTCTCTTAAATAAATCTCTTCATATGGATGGCTAAAAAAATACTCCAGAATCCTCCATGTTGTTGTTTTAATTTTCATAACAATTGTTATAATATTATAACATTTATATTTATTGTTATTTTTTCATAACAATTGTTTGCATGGAAAAAGCTTAAAAACCCTTTATTCATATTATTTTGTTGCGAGTTAAAATATCTTTACTGGCTGAAAAACCACAAATTTTGCCCATCAATTATTCCTATCATCTTGCATCCATGAATTATCGTGCCATTGAAAGAGGCGATTCCACATTGAGTTTGTATTTGCACCAGCCCTGCAAAATAAAATTGTTTACTTTCAGCAGACTGATGGCAAGGAAAAGAAAAATAGAAGGAGAAAATTTTGTTGTGGAAGGCGAAGCATTATATGAATTTTCATCTCCAAGAAAAGAAATTGTTGTTGCACTGGTTAATGGGCTGTTAGAAAAGCCAGAAGTGGAAATAGCGGATGCAAGTTTTGTTGTATCATCAATAGAGGTTCTTAAAGAAAAGAAAATAAAAGGAAAGGAAACCTTCATTACTCTCTCACCAATAAGTGTTACTACGGTAAAAGGAAACAATGGTTATCGCAAAATCATTGATTTATATCCGGATGAACCAAAATTTTATGAAAATTTGAGGAGAAATTTAATCAAAAAATATGTTGCATCATATGGAAAAGAGCCAGAAAACAAGGAGCTGGATATAAAGGTTATAAAAGCAAAGCCAAAGAGAATCAAAATAAAGAATACATATCATCGCTGCACAGAAATGGTTTTTGAGGCAAGGGGAAGCGCTGAACTGCTTAGCATTGGCTACGAGGCAGGATTTGGAGAACGCAATAGCATGGGATTTGGAATGGTGAAAATGGCAAGGCGAAGGAGCAGGAAGGCGGAGGAGGGAGGGAGATGAAGACTGTGGAGGAGAAGATGGAGGATAAGATGGAGACGGAGGAAAAAGAAAATGAAATGACCCCCAGCAGTACCTACACATTTTCCATGTATAGAAATGTATGGATGGATAACGGGATAGAAAATCTATATAGAATGTTTAGGTCAATTGATTCATGCAATGTAAAACTTTTTCAGCATTCTCTTGTACTTGAGATAATGGATGAAAAAAGATTTATTAAAGAGCTTGTAGCGATCATTATCAGCAAACGATCTAATCTAATAGTTATTGAGGAGGACCCGAAAACGAAAATTAAAAAGGAAATTAAAAAAGATTTCATATTGATCCAGGAAGAGAAAAAAGTTGGAGGTAGAGTTACTTTAAAAGAGGATATTTTTAAACCAGAAAAAGTAGAGGAAATTGTCTCTTTAATCTTTAATAATTCTAAAGAAGGAACTAATAGGTGTATATTGTGT
>JAGGXG010000163.1 GCA_021163175.1 Thermoplasmata archaeon | reverse complement strand
TGTATCATGTTTCTTATCAAAAGCCTCAATAAACATTCCACTTCATAAAATTTCTTTCCAAAATTGATAAAAGAATTTTACAATCAAGCACAAAAACAAGTAAACATTGAAATGCTGGATAATAGAGAAAAGGCGAGGGTGTGGCTGGATAAACTGCTCGCCGGTGAAACAGACCTTAAAACATTTAAAGAAGGAATTAATATTCTTTTGCCTTGGATTGGGTCTGAGGAAGTGCGGGTGTGGTCTAGGGGTATGACGCGAGCTTCCCAACAACCCTTTCCGCTGCGCGCAAAGCGTTGACGGAAAAAGGGAAAAAGCTCGTTGCCCGGGTTCAAATCCCGGCACCCGCATTTCTTTATGTTTTCAAAATTTCTTCTATTTTCTCCTTTAAAGCGGGTATATGGTTTTTAACAATATCCCAAACTAAATAATAATCCACTCCAAAATATTTATGAATCAATTTGTCCCGCATTCCTGCAATCTTTTTCCATTCTATGTCTGTATGCTTATTTTTAAAATCATCTGGTAATTTTTTAACCGCCTCACCTATTATCTCTAAACTTCTAACAAATGCTCTCTTCAATGTTTCATCTTCAAGAAATTCTTCTAAATTGATATTTTCCGATTGTTTCAACAAATATTCAGCTTCATCCAATATGTGATGTAAAAATTCTTCATATCTCTTCATATATTGCCTCTCTCATAATATATGGCTTTAAATGTTTATTTATAGATTCTGGAGTGAGAATATCAACATCTCTTCCAAACAATTTTTCGAGTAGAAACGCGATATTTATGAAATTATCAAAATTTTTCTTTCCTTCTTCAAATTCGACGATTATATCAATATCGCTGCTTTTATTTTGTTCTCCCCTCACAAATGAGCCAAATAATCCAATTCTCTTTACTCCATATTTTTTCAACTCATCTTTATGCTGCCTTATGATATCAAATATTTTTTCTTTACTTAGATACTCCACTTCCACGCTTTTTATTTTAGCTTTCTTTTTAAATGTGTCGGATACTTTCTATTCAATTCTTGAATGAGGAGGATTCAAATTTACTGATATTCCTGTGATTTCGTGATATCTTATTTTATCTTGTGAATATTGACAAAATCTGTTTCTAATGGAACATTTTACATTTCAATAGCAAAATTTTTCATGTCACGATTCTACAGGAATATCAAATTTACTTAAAATATAAATTGGATAAGCAGATTCATAGCATGCAAAGCTGGAAGATAATGGTTGCAATTTTTATAGCGTCTCTTGCAATAAGCATTTATTTTTACCCATCCATGCCTGAGAAAATGGCATCGCATTGGAATGCTGAAGGCAAAGTAAATGGATACATGTCAAAAAATGTGGCGTTGTTTTTGATTCCTCTCATAATTCTATTCCTTTCATTGCTTTTTATTGCCATCCCAAAAATAGATCCCCTGAAATCAAATATCCAGAATTTCAAAAAATATTATGATGGCTTTGTTATTCTTTTTCTTGTTTTTATGCTTACCCTGCATATACAAATAATTTTATGGAATACTGGACTAAAAATCCCATTTAACTTATTTATCCCATTATGGGTTGCAATTTTATTTTTTTACATTGGCATATTGCTTGAAAATGCGCAACAAAACTGGTTCATTGGGATAAGAACACCATGGACTCTCAGCAGCGAGAGAGTATGGAACAAAACACATAAGCTTGGGGCAAAATTATTCAAAATCGCTGCAATCATTGCTTTGGCTGGAATGTTCTTTCCAAAATATGCAATATGGTTTATTTTGATTCCTGCGCTGGCCTTCGCCTTCTGCCTGATTGTATATTCATATTTTGAATATCAAAAATCATAATGGTATTTTCTCGACTTCAAGACGATCTGCTGTTGGATATTCCTCGACGAGATAGCATTTGTAGGGCAAATGCTCAGCTATTTCTTCAAGAATGAATGGGGAGGTCTCGATTCTTTTCTTTTCTTCATCCCATGCAATCATGTCGTCCGCTATCCCAAATTTTCTTTTTATTTCCTCGATTTTTTCTTTTCCTGCCATTATCACTCCTTTAAGCAATGTTCCTTCTTCAGTTATAAATTCATATTTCTTTGCAACATTTCTTGCCCTTCTTTCTATTCTCTTCCTTAATTGAATGGCGTCTTTGAACGAGGCCGAGCAATAATGCAATGGCGTTTCTATACCCCAATCAAGGATTTCATACGCCATCTCCTCACTTCCTTTGACGGCGGATGAAACATCATTTTTTGCAACATAGCCATATTTTGAAAGCTCGTTAACGTTTGTATATGAAAATTCGAGTTCATTCAAATTAATAAAGTCAAGCCCATACTTGTCTACGGTTTGAAGCAAATGTTTTGTTTCTTCTTTTAAATGGGGTATAACAGGTATTTCCATTCCAACATCTATATCAATGCTTTTGATCACCTCTTTAAAATTCGTTTTTTCTATTTTGTCCCATAGCTGCCATACCGGATGAAATCTTATCTCATCAAGCCCCGCTTCTATAACCCTCTTTATTTTCCCCATGCTGAATGTTGCAGTATATAAATGGATGTGATGCTCTTTTCCAAAATAATCCTTCAGCATTTTTATGTAACGGGCTGTCCTTTCAGGCTTCACCAGGGGGTCGCCGCCCGTTATGCCTGTGCCCTCCGCCTCGATCAGCTCTGCTTCCGTTATGATGGCATCGTCGCTTTTCACAAATAGCTCATCAGCATATATTACATCCTTATTTTTCTTCTTTTCAGAGAGAGGGCAGTAAAAGCATCTCGCATTGCATAAGCCTGTTATGAGCAAAACCATTTTTGAGCCGTGGCTACAATATATGCATCCTTCGGCGAGTTCTCCCGTATAAAAAGAATTTTTTGGAAGCTTTTTCATTTTCTCCTCCTTGCCAAGTCGATTGCTACGATAATATGATGAAGCATTGCTATTACCACCATAAATTCAAAAGCTTTGTTGAATAATGAGCCGATGAAAATTGAAAATATTCTTATATCTCTTTTTGAAAGCTTATCGATTTTGCCCTCCAGCTTTTTGTTATATCTCAATTCATATTCCTTTCTTGAATAACTCGCCATTAAAAATGCGAGCAATGAAAATAAGCCAAAGAACCATATTATGATGCTTCTATAAATCAACCATCCGTTGTATGTGACAAATATTGCCATTATGGCATCTGCATATCTATCCAGAATTGTATCGAGCCATGCCCCATATGGAGAAGAAAGAAATTTCAATCTAGCTATCTCTCCATCGCATCCATCTATTATTGAAGCAAACTGTATTATTATTCCAGCAAGAGCAGTATAAATATATTTTCCAAAATAAAATAGAATGCTTCCTGCTATTGCAGTTAAAAAGCTTAGAATGGTCATCAAATTTGGAGAAATGTTGAAATTGCACAACCATTTTGAAATTTTTAACGACACTTTCCTGTTTAAATTGAATGATATGATTCCATCTTCCTTTTTTGGGATGCTTTTCAAAATCAGTTTTTCAGCTATTCTTAGCTCTTCTTTTGTATCGGCATCTATCCAATAGCCACGTTTCTTCTCATGCCCATAAATTTTGCCTTTTTCAGCGAGTTTTCTCACTCCTGCTGCCAAACTTGCGTTGCCTTCCTTCATTGCTTCTTCAATCGCCTCGAAAATTTCCTCATTGAAGAAAAATAAGCCTGTATCTACGGCATCATATTCCTTCAATTCTTTCCCTATATCGATTATTTTATTTCCTTTCAATTTAACTTTTGTTGCCTCATGGATATTAAAAACTCTGTCGACTTCTTTATCAATAAGCAAAGTATTACGCCTGCCCACATTCTCTATAAAATCCTTTATAACATCTTTTTCAAAAAAGTGATCAACCATGGTGACAAAAAATTTTTTCTCTCTCCCACGAACAGCAAGCACAGATGTCCCATTTCCCTTTTTCCAATTATCATTATCTATTGTTTCAACATCTATGCCTCTTTTCCTGATCTCCTCAACATGCTTCTTTACCTCTTCCTTTCTATAACCCACAACAACATAAAATTTTCTAATGCCAGCCTCATTGAATGAAAGGATTGTTCTTTCGAGGAGGCTCAAGCCAAGTAGCTTTACCAGTGGCTTAACCTCGCCCATGCGCCTGCCTTCGCCTGCCGCAAGTATTACGAGAGGAAACACCTTTCTTAAATACATAGGATTTTATATCTCTTTTTTTTATATTACCATGAAAGCTGAAGTGCTGGTTGGTGTGCTATTGCTGCTGGCTATGCCACTAGCTGGAATGAATGTCTCGATTCATGAAAGCAAACTTGATTTTTATGATATGAATGGTGAGGAAACGGTAGAGCTTCCTTTTAATGCTGAGATAGAAAAGGTTGCTGTGAATGGAAGCGCTGAAAACATTGATTTCAAATGGATTTCTGGAGGCAATGCATACAGAATAAAGCAGCCACCATATCATATTGGAGTTGGAATAAGTAATGGACAGCATGTTGTTTTCCTGACCATATATGGAAAGAAAGCAAGTGTTGAATATGATTATAAAAAAGCAGTTTCATTCAATGGAGAATATGATTTGCTCATAATAACTCCAGAAAAATTTTACAAAGAATTCAGCAAGCTTGCTGAGCATAAAGAAAAGCATGGAATAAAAACCAAAGTTATAAGCCTGAATGAAATTTATTCCAGCTATAATGGGAGGGATGAAGCAGAGAAAATAAAATATTGCATTAAAGATAGTGTGGAAAAAGATGGTATAAAGTATGTTTTGCTTGCTGGAGATATATACAACTTGCCGATAAGATATGTTGTTTATCATGAAAAATGGAGAGGCAGGACATACAATTTTTCTATGCCAACAGATTTATATTACGCTGATTTGTACAGATATGAGAATGGACATGTTGTATTCTCATCCTGGGATACAAATAACAATGGTGTGTATGGCGAGGTATATTATGGCTGCATTGGTGTAAATGATACAATAGATTTGTATCCCGATGTGTATGTTGGGAGGCTTGCATGCAGAAATGTGAGAGAGGCAAAAACTGTTGTTGATAAAATAATAAAATATGAAGATGGCGGTGGAGAATGGTTCAAGCGTCTTTTACTTGTGGGAGGTGATACTTTTCCAGGATGGGGCATTATAGAAGGAGAGTTCATGAATGAATATGTTGCAAATATAATGCAGGGTTTTACTCCAGTAAAAATGTGGGCATCAGATGGAAGCATCTCACCATTGAACGTTGAAATGACTATGGAGAAAGGAGGTGGATTTTTGTATTATAGCGGGCATGGTTTTCCATATGGATGGGCAACACATAAGCCCAATAACGAAAACTGGACTGGAAGATATTTCACGCCATACATATTGGGGTTACACAATGGCTATAAATTGCCAATAATATTTTTCGATGCATGTTTGACGGCGAAGCTTGATTTTAACTCGACCGATTTAAGGAATGATGGCGTACCTTTACCCATAAATGCAACTTTTCCATGCTTTGCATGGTATTTTATAGCTCATAAAGGAGGAGGTGCCATAGCAAGCATTGGCGCGACGAGAGTTGCTTTTACAGGCGTAGGCAAAAATGGACCATATTCTGGAGCGAGCTACCTTGCATATCAATTTTTCAAAGCTTATATGAATGGAAAAACAAGGCTTGGAGAAACTTTTGTTACAGCTCAAAACAACTATCTCAATCATATATGGGATAGATGGACAATACAGGAGTTCATTTTACTCGGGGATCCAACATTGCAGATTGGAGGATATAGCCATCATAACTCGCAAAATTAATTAACCCGTTGGCAATGCAAAAAAGATGATTAGAATTGATCCATGGAGTTCGAAGCAATACGATTATGAAAAGCTGTATCAATTTGGCATAGAAGATTTCAGAAATGAATGGAAGGATTTGCCTTCCCCACCCTTTTTCTTCAGGCGTGGCATTGTTTTCGGACATCGTGACTTTCATAGAATAAAGGAAGCAATAAGGAAAGGGAAACCATGGGTCATTTTAACTGGCTTAATGCCATCTGGTAAAATGCATCTTGGTCATAAAATTGTTATTGATCAGGTAATATATTATCAGAGCATAGGGGCCGACATTCATATCGCTGTTGCTGACATCGAAGCCTATGCCACGAGGGGCTATACTTTAAAGCAAGCTGAAAAAATAGCGATTGAAGAATATATAGCAAATTATATTGCTCTCGGCCTAAAACCATGCAACATTTACTTTCAGTCGAAGAATAATGATGTCAAAGATCTGGCATATTTGCTGGCAAAAAAAGCTAATTTGTCAGAGGTAACGGCCATATATGGATTCACCGGTTCAACAAACATGGCTCATATCTTTGCCCCTTTCATTCAGGCTGGCGACATTTTGCACGTGCAACTCGATGCCTATGGC
>JAGGXG010000049.1 GCA_021163175.1 Thermoplasmata archaeon | reverse complement strand
GTTTTGGAAGGATAGGCTCAGAAAAGAGCATCTTGGGAGGGGATGGGATGCACTACCAGCCTATCCTTCCAACTTTATAGTAAAATAGTATATTTATTTATTTCGGATTTTTGAATAAGGAAATGAATTCGAAAGCTTCATAAATAATTTCTCGATAAACTTTCCATGCATGGAAAAAGTATAGCATTGATTCTCGCCATAGTATTTATGATAATGTCGCCTTCCGTTTTTCTTATTGCACCATCATTGAAAAAATTGCCTGCAAATACTGATCAATTAATATACTATCATGGCAAACTCGGTATTTTCAACATGACAACATTGCAGCTCGATTATATACCAATAACAATAACAAGGCACATAAAAGCGTTGGAGAAGCATGGAAATGTTCTTGTTATAAGAGAAGATATAGTTGTAAAAGATGGAAATGGAAATGAGGTGAAAGATCTTGCTTCAACAAAAATTTATGGGATTGATGAAAGAACAGCCGAGAATATACCGGGATATGGCGACCTTGATAGAATGGGACACTGGATATTTCCGGTTGGAATAGAAAAGAAAAACTATCTCATATGGAATACAGATCTCGATGATGCCTGCAAGAAAGGATATATCGCGCCAGAGCAGGCGGTGGCGACCGCCCGCTATATGGGGGAGGATGTAATAGAGGGCGTGAAAACATACAGGTTCTATGGCAACCAGAGTGATATCTATATCGGCAATTTGCCCGAGTTACCAGAGGCGAAGATATATTATGGTGGGGAGATGACTGTGTGGGCAGATGTTTTGACTGGAACAATCATTGACCTGCACAAACATGTGGAAGAATTTGCAAAGTTTCCGAATCTGCATAAAATACCATCAAATTTGAATCTTAGCGTTGCTCTCCATGGAAATCTGAAAATGCTGAATCAGAGCAATGGTATTTATGATTTTCACAACATAACGCTTGAAAACAGGATGTGGGTCGAGGATGCAAATTCATGTTATTACATGATAGGGAGCAAAACAGTTGCTGTGGATGAAAATGGAAAATCGATAAAGGAATTTTGTTCTGCTTCTCGAGATTCTGTAAATCCGTATACGATGGAGTATTTGTCGATAGAAAGCGATAAAAAAGGTCTGATGACATTTCCAATTGGAGTTAAAAAAATAGATTATCCTCTATGGGATTCCCAGCTTAATACAGTGGTCAATGCTGTATATAGTGGAAACGCAAAAATATGCAATCAAACTTTCTACATATACTATCAGAATATCAGCAATGCATTTATGGGAGAGCAGAGCATAGAAGGATTTAGCGATAGGAGCATAAAATTGTATTATAATGGAAGCACAAAATATGTTGTTGAGCCAAGTTCCGGGGCAATTGCATATATTGAAAAGAAAGGCATTGCCATTGGAGATTTTCCAAACATAAGAAGTATTCCTGAAAATACGAAGCAGCAAATAAAAATGGAAGGAAGCCTGTGGATATTATCTCAGCCAAAAAGAAACATTGAAATGGTTAAAAATGCCAGCGTGAAAAATGTTTACTTTGATAATGGAAAGAAAGTTCTCGTCATCGAGGACAATACAACAACATATAACAAAAAGAATGGGGAGAAAATAGATGAAGCAAGCAAAGTTGAATATCATGGTGTATATGCTGACACGGCGGAGGAGGCAAAAAATTATGGAGATATGGAAAGAAGCGGACTATACACTTTTCCGATAGGAGTGGAAAAAAAGGACTATATAATGTGGAATACTGAGATAAATGCTCCTTCCATTGCCAGATTTGTTAGAGAAGAAGACCATGAAGGCATGCACACCTATCTTTTTGAAATAAAAGAAAATCGATTGATATATGATGAGAGAATAGGAGGGGTGGCAAGATATATTACAGATACAAAATACTGGGTTGAGCCAAATACAGGTATGATAATAGATATGAAAAAGGAAACGAAAGAGAAAATAAATCCACTCCAGCTTTTGATAGGAATGCAGGGCTTTTTCTGGGTAGATGCAATGAAATTGAACATACAATTTTCCAGAGATACAATAAATGAGGCAAAAGAAAAAGCTTTAACACTTTCAAATCTCGTTAAGTTTTCAAATAAAAAGGCGGAAATATTGAATATAAGCCTTGAAAATGATTTTGAAGAAGGGGTTAAAAACGCATTGGAGCAGAAAAATATGATAGAAAAGCTGTCTGATAAAAAAGTCAGGATCGTGGATTTATACTATCAGATGGATGAAAAATCAATAAAAGATGTGGCAGACAAAGCCAAAGAAGCATCTTTCATGTTCATGCTGATTCAAATAATTATTCCATTGTTCCTTATAATCATAGCAATAGCCCTTATAATATATGGCATACGTCGCTGATCATCTAAATTTTGGTCTAAGGCTCAGAAACATTGGCAACGGTAGCTTTCTGAAAGGATAACCTTTCATTTTTTCCTCGATTATCTCATTTAATCTTTCCACACTTACTTCCTCTTCATCACATTCAAATCTCCATCTCGGCTTTAACTTTCCTTCTTTTTCCTTTTCTCCATAAACGATTATTATTGGAACCCATTCTTTTTCAGCATCCATTATTTTGCGCGATATGCTTTCATCCCTGTCATCTATGTCCACTCTCGCCTTTATTTTGGCTGCAAGATTGAGACAATCATTAACATATGAATCATTTACAGGGATGAGGCGAACCTGAGTTGGCGAAAGCCAGAATGGAAGCATTGCTTTCCTGCCTTCCTTAATCTTCTTTGCCTCATTTTCGAGCAAGGCGCAAACGCATCTATCTATGCCTCCAGATATGGATGCATGTAACAGGTAAGGATATTTCCTCTGCCCATTTTCATCTATGTATGTTATATCGAAAGATTTTGGATTTTCCACATCTATCTGAACAGTTGAAAGGGCAAAAGATTTTCCAACACTATCATTCACATTTATTTCGAATTTCATCACAAAATAGAAATATCTTTTATCCCACATTTCTATAAGGACTGGCTTGCCAAATAATTTTACCAGCTCCACAGCAAAATCACGATGGCATTCAAAGAAATCTCTTACAAATCTTATTGCAATCTCCCCATCTATACCAATTATTTCCTTCCATTTTAATGTCAAAAGAAATTGCTTCTTAAATTCCTGCAAAGCCTGTTCTTCGTCCTTGCATATTGTATGCATATCTGGCATTGTGAATGCTCTCAATCTTTTTATGCCCGAAATCTCACCATGCTGTTCCTTCCTGAATGATTTTGCCATTTCAAAAAGGCGTATGGGCAGATGGCGATACGAAATCGTCATATCCTTTGCCATCAGATATTGCCCAAAGCATGCAGCAAATCTTAAGAAAAACTCGCGCCCTTTATCTCCTTTAACCCTATATTGACGGGCTGGAAACTTTGCAAGATATTTCTTCAACGATGGATGATTCACATCATACATTATAGGCGTCTCCACCTGCATTGCTCCCGCATCTATGCAAATTTCCTCCACTTTGTCTTCGAGGAGTCTTTTTATCAAATATCCTTTTGGATACCATCTCATGTTTCCATAGTCTGAGCCTTCCTCATAGTCAACAAGCTCCAAGTCTTGCATAAGCTTTATGTGGGCTGGCTGCCTGTCTGCCCGCCTGCTTCCAAATGCTTCGTATTCATAAAATTTTCTTAGCTCTTCATGTCCCTCGAAATCAAATTTTTCGACTTCAATGAGCTCGCCATCCGGCGTTAAAACATACCACTCCGATTTTATTTCCTTTTCCCTTTCCACAGCTTCCTCAATTTTTTTTGCTTCCCTCGATAGCTCTGCCAGAGGATGTCCTTTGCAGCTAAGCTTAAAAGCTTTATACCATCCAAATGGGGCTTTTTTGACTTCATATTTCTCTTCAAGCAACTCCTTCATTTCATTCAATATTTTCATCGCTTCCTCTGGAGGAGCAAGATTTGTGGAAAGATGGGCATATGGATAAAGCATTATTTTACTCACATTAAGCATGGAAGCAACATCCTCTATCTCTCTTACTCCTGAGATGGCGTCGTCTTCTCTTTCTATGGAGAGAAAAGCAACAAGGCAATCTTCCATTCTATCCTTCTTCGATTCTATTTCTTCAGCTTTTTTTATAGCTTTCTCCTTAACTTCATATTCAATGTAGTCGACATGGAGGAACAATATCTTCATGAGGGAATAATACTTGGATGTAATTAATTTTACTGCTTTTTACAAATCCTTCCATGTCAGCTTTGGCTCTTTTGCAGCTTTAACTTCATTTACCCTCCTTACAGGCATTTTATAGGGAGCATTTTTTAATAATTCCACATCTTCGCTGGCAATCTTTTTCATAGCATGTGCAAATTCATCGAGCGTTTCCTTGCTTGCATCTTCAGTTGGCTCTATCATGAAAGCCTCGTCGACGATCAATGGAAAATATATGGTTGGGGGATGGAAGCCATAGTCAAGCAATCTTTTTGCAAAATCTATGGCACGAATTCCTTTCTCCTTAAATTTCGAAAGCGAGACAACAAATTCATGCATTCTCCGTCCATAATTTGGAACCTCGAACCCATAACTGCGTAACTTTTCCATCAGATAGTTGGAATTCAAAACGGCTCTCTCAGCAACTTTTTCAAGCATATTTCCCTTCATTCTTATATATGCATATGCCTTCACCAGAACAGCAAAATTTCCATAGAACATGCCCACCTTTCCAATGCTCTTTGGAAAATCATAGCTTAGCTTATAGCCGCCATTGCCTTTAACGACGCGGGGCACAGGAAGATATGGGGCAAGGAAGCTTTTCACACCAACCGGGCCTGCGCCAGGGCCGCCGCCACCATGGGGTGTGGCAAATGTTTTATGCAGGTTGAGATGAACAATATCGAAGCCCATTTTTGCAGGCGTTGTTTTGCCCATGATTGCATTTAAATTTGCCCCATCGTAGTAAAGCAAAGCACCAGCATCTTTCAGAATTTTAGATATTTGCAATATGCCCTTTTCAAATATGCCAAGTGTGTTGGGATTTGTGAGCATGAGCGCTGCTGTGTCCTCGTCCACAACGCTTTTCAATGCCTCTATATCAACCATTCCATTTCTGGAAGGTATTTCAATAACATTGAATCCAGCCATCTTCGCCGAGGCGGGATTTGTTCCATGAGCTGAATCAGGCACAATGACATTGCTCCTTTTTTCTCCCCTGTCCTCAAAATATGCTCTCGCAATCAGCATGCCTGTGAACTCGCCATGGGCGCCAGCAGCAGGCTGGAGCGAGAAAGCATCCATTCCCGTTATCCTGCAAAGCAATTTTTCAAGCTTGTAAATCAATTCAAGGCAACCCTGAACCGTGCTTTCATCCTGTAATGGGCTAACCATTTTAATTTCATCCATCTTTGCAATTCTTTCAAGCAACTTTGGATTGTATTTCATTGTGCATGAGCCAAGAGGATAAAAGCCAGTATCGACGCCATAATTCATCTGGCTGAGCCTTAAAAAATGCTTCATTATGCGATGCCTGCTTATATTCGGTATATTCAGCTCCTTTCTCTCCACATCATGTTTTTCTTCTGGCAGGTCTTCTTCAATTTCATTAAGCAATGGCTCTTCATATTTTGCCATCATTCTATCTCCTCCATCGCTACCTTAATCTTTTTTATTGCCTCCTCGATTAATTCTTTTCCATGCATTTCTGTCACACCATACAATATCGAATTTTCTGGATTGTTCAGCAGCATTCCATTTTGTATACCATATTCAAGCAATTTTTTATTCAACTTGGCAGCATCTACTGGAGGAATTGCAACAAATTCATTGAAGAAATCTTTGAAAGGAACTTCAAACCCAATTTTTTCAAGCTGCTCAGCCATGTAATGTGCGTTATTTTTATTCTGCATCGCAACCTTCCGTAACCCATTTCTTCCCAAAGCAGCAATATATGCAAGAAAAGATATTGCACATAATGCTTCATTGGAACAAATGTTGCTCGTTGCTTTTCCACGCCTTATATGCTGCTCTCTCGTCTGTAAAGTCATTGTAAATGCTCTTTTTCCGCTGGCATCGATGGTGGCGCCTATTATTCTGCCAGGCATCTGGCGAATATATTTTCTTTTGCAGGCAAAAATGCCAAGCAAGGGGCCGCCGAAATTCATGTAATTGCCGAGATAACCATTTCCTATAACTATGTCCGCATATTCAGGCGGATTGTATATGGCAAGAGATAGCATATCCACGCCAGCAATGATTAAAGCATCGCTTTTCGACGCTACTTCAGTGATTTCATCGCCCCTCCTTTCTATAACTCCATAAAAGCTTGGATTTTCAATGTAAATCGCATCTATGCCATTATATTCTCTCAGTTCTGGCAATCCATTTTTGCATGGCATTTCATGTATCTTCAAATTGGCTCCTTTTGCGTAGTTTTTAAGCACCTGTTTTTTTGCCTCGAATAAGCATGATGGAATTGCTATTCCGCCGCGCCTTTTTATTCTGTATGCCATTAAAGCAGCCTCTCCAAGAGCTGTGGCTCCATCATACATTGATGAATTTGCAACTTCCATTCCTGTTAGCTCTGCCACCACCGATTGATACTCAAACAATGCCTGCAGCATGCCCTGCGATGCCTCCGCCTGATAGGGCGTGTATGATGTATAAAATTCCTGCCTTCCAACGATTTCATCCACTATAGCCGGGATATAATGTGGCTTTAAAATTGGGAGAAATGAGGACATCTCATAAAAAGTTTTATTCTTCTTCATCATTTTTTTGATTTCTTCCTCAACATTCATTTCCTGTAATGGAGGAGGCAAATCAATGCTGCATTTTGCCTCTTCAGGAATATCTTCAAAAAGTTCATCAATGCTTTTTATCCCAATGAAATCCATCATTTCCTTCATTCTTTGGTATATAGCATCGCCAAGATAAATTTTTTGTTACTCTGGGTATTTTTCCCACAATTCCTTCCTTTTCGCTTCCAATAAGTTATTCTCGAGTCCATTATATTCTGCGAATGTCATTATTCTGTCTCCATATAATGAATAAAGTTCATGCAGTCTTTCCTTATATTTCAAATCTCTGAGCAAATGATGATCCAGAATGAGCCTGCAATCAAGTTTGTTCATTATCTCAATCAAATTTTTTTCTGCCTTTTCTAAATTTTCCTGCGAGAATCTCCATCCAAGGAAGTAAGAGGGAGGGCCATCCATTATAAGAATGGATGGCTCTTCCTGTATTATGTAATCTCTAGCTTTCTCAAATACTGGACCCTGAACATCCGAAGCAAATAACAATTTTTCATTTTCTTCTATACTAACCATTATCACATATCCAAGTTTTATTCCCTGCGGGCCATGAGGAAATGGAGGCGAAAATTTAAGCTTAATTCCATTTATTTCATATTCATTGCCATCGCAATATATTATCTCTGCTTTATCTTTAAATTTTTCATAGAAAAGGGAGCCTCTTTCTTTCTGACTTGCATTTATGTGGCTATCTATTCTCTTTGCAAATATTTTCTTTCCTTCATAGAAGCTTTCGTTGGGGTCATAATGGTCATAATGATAATGCGTTATAACATGGATAGGAACATCTTTTGCAAGTTCTGCAATTTTATTTTTTGCGTTTTCCAGAGCTTCTATCTCCAGCGGGTGAGGAGGCAAACCATATCGATATGGGCCAAGAGCTGCAGAGGCATCGATGAAAATTTTTTCTTTTGCTTCCACCAAGGTTGCCATGGAGCGTACGCCCATTGAATCTGAAAATAAAAGATTGATTTTCATGTTTTTATAACAATGCTTTTTATAAAAATTATGCAGGGGGTGGGATTCGAACCCACGAAGGCCTTCGCCACAGGATTTCTCATCGGCGAACCCTTGTTGCGAGATCTTAAGTCCTGCGCCTTTGGCCTGGCTCGGCAACCCCTGCTTAATTTGAAATGTGGCGGGATTTAAAATATTAGCGTAAATTTATATTTGGGTGCACGATTTTGAAGCATGTATGTAAGCGTCATAGGAGGAGAGCAGTGTAGCGAGGAAATATATAACATGGCCATCGAGGTTGGAAGAAGAATTGCAAAGCTTGGAGCGGTGCTTGTCACGGGAGGAAGGAAAGGAGTTATGGAAGCAGCAAGCAAAGGTGCTAAAATGGAAAATGGCGTCACAATTGGCATTCTTCCAAGCGTGGATAGACAGGAAGGAAATGAATATCTGGATTATAAAATCGTGACTGGCTTAGGATATGCTCGAAATGTTCTTGTTGTTTTAAATGGCGATATCGTCATAGCTATCGATGGCCACTATGGAACGCTTTCAGAAATTGCTTTTGCTCTTGAATATGGAAAGCCTGTTCTTGGCTTAAGAAGCTGGAATGTTGGAATAAAAAATTTCAATAATGTGGATGAGTTGTTTGAAGAGGTCGAAAGCTTGATTCAACAGAAGTCTTAAATACCCGAATTATAATTTCATCATGAAAGGTTTGGTTATTGGTATAGTTGTGATATTTTTGATGGTTAATGCAGTTGGAACAGGTGTATTTCATGAAATGGAAGCCAAAAAAAATGTGATAACGCTGGAAAAAAATTTTGATTTTAGGCTGGAAGAAAAGAATGGATTTTATATGATATTCGCAAAAGATTGCGCCCATACCATTCAGCCATATAAACCAGTTATGCCTTACTATGTAAAAACATATGTTTTCCCATTTGGAGCGAAGATTAGAGTTAGCATAGAGGAAAAAGAGATTGAAAAGATGGGAGAAATGAAGATCATGCCTTCATACATGCTTTCCCCTCCTTTGCATAACTATAAATTCAAGCTTACAGACTATAATGAAAACATTGTTTATCCAGATTCATGGTATAAATATGAATTGCATTCCGGTTTAATAAATGGAAGCAGGAGTACCATCTTGAAAATATATTTCTATCCTGCTCGTTATATAAATGGAAGCGTATATACTGCCAGAAAATTTTATGCAAAGGTGGAATATGAATTGCCAGAAAATACTCTGAGTAACAACAACTTTGATTTACTCATTGTAACCCCTTCAAAATTTTTGAAATATGCTCAAGAACTTGCAAACTTTAAGGAAAGCCATGGAATAAAAACAAAGATTGCAACGATGGATGAGATAAAAAGCATGAATGGTCGCGACGATGCGGAAAAACTGAAATATTACATAAAAAACGAGATTGAGCAGGATGGAATAAAATATGTTTTGCTTTTTGGAGGAAGGAAGCCAGGAGTAAAGGAGGAATGGTGGGTTCCAGTTAGATATGCCAATGTAGCATGGCCTGAGCAGGGAGAATATAAGGAAATAAAATATGTTACAGACTTATATTTTGCCGACATATACGATGGAAATGGAAGCTTTTCATCATGGGACAGCAATAACAACGGCGTATATGGAGAATGGCCGCCAACAGGAAAAAGAATAGATGACATGGATTTGTATCCTGATGTGTATATTGGCAGATTGGCATGCAGAAATGGCCTGGAAGCAAAAGTAATGGTGGAGAAAATAATAAGCTATGAAAGTGGCAGCGTAGCAAAAAAAGTTGTGGGCGTCGGCGGCGACAATTTTGATGACAAGGCTGAGGGAGGAAGCGATACGGACTATTATGAAGGAGAGGTTGTTACGAATAAAACTATAGCATATCTCACACCCCTCGGATTCGAGGGCGTTAAGGTATGGGCATCTCAGGAAGATGTGGCTCCTGCAACGATAAAAGCTGCTATAGGCGAGGGAGCCATGTTCGTTCATTTACATGGCCACGGAAGCCCAATTTACTGGAGCACGCATAAGCCACACAACTTCAATGAATGGGAAAAAGGATTGAGCATATTCGATGCTCCAACATTTTTCAATAAAGGCTTGCCAATAATGGTATGGGGTGGCTGCCATACAGCGATGTTCAACGTTAGCTTAACTATTCACGCATGGACTGGTGGGCTGCCTGCGCCCGAGGGCATAAGCTGGTGGTTTGCCCGCAAGTATGGTGGAGGAGCCATTGCAAGCCTTGGATACTCATGCTTCCCTGTTGCTTATGTCGGGAATTCTGGAGATATGGACGACGATGGCATAGATGAGCCCGATTGCGTTGAAGGAGGATATGGATACATGGAACTCGGCTTATTTGAAGGATATTCGAAAGGAATAACAACGCTTGGCGAGCTATGGGGATATAGTCAGACAAGATACATCAACACTTTTGATATTCTAAGCCAGAGATGGGAAATCCACACTGTTCATGGCTTCACATTGCTGGGAGATCCAACACTTAAGATAGGCGGATACTGATGAGCATATATGAACGCGAATTAAGAGAAATACTCTCAGGCAATGAAGAGATTCTGGAGAGGGTTACGAAAAGCTGCAGCGAGGAGGAAACAAAAAAATATATGAAAATAAAGGAAAAACCATTCATAGTTGTTAGAGCCGCTGGCTCTCTTGGCATAGCTGATATAGTCGCAATTCGGGGAGACATTTCTTTCATTGTCGAGATAAAGGTAAGAAAGGAGAAAGAAATACTCTTCAGCCACGAAGGCGGCAGAATGCAGCGTAAGGCAGAGGAAATGAAAGAAAGATGCGAGAAAGCGAGCATACTCCCAATTTTTGCGTATCGTATTAAAGGCATGAGAGGCGATGCATGGCGAATCTTTACCATAAAAATAAATGGCTTACAATGGAAAAGCAAAGAACTGAACAGCGTAATTCCAAGGCTTGAAAAAACAGGCAATGGAAACTATATTATGAGATGGAAAAACGGAATGAAGCTATCAGATTTCATAGAAATTGTTTCAACATAGTTGAGCATAGAAAAGTATATCTATCATATAAGCAGCTTTAACTTCAGCATTGAGCCTGGTATGGGCTACTGGGTTTATGTGAAGGAAAATGCAACCATAGAATGGCAAGGAGAGCTTGCAAACGTTGATATACAATTGTATACTGGATACAATCTTATAGGATGGACTTCAGTGGAGAAAGGAAATGCAAGCGTTGCATTGCATAAAATTAGAGAGGCTACAGTTGCAATAACATGGAATGAAAGCATGCATGAATATAAAACATACATAAAAAGATGGAGTCATCACAGAGGCAATTTTGATTTGCCAATGGGCAAAGGATTCTATTTATATTGCACTGAAGCAAGCAGATGGAATGGAAACTAATCTTCTTCCTTTTTTATTTATCTGATTCTATCAATTCAGATATGATTTGCTAAAAATTGTAAAAATGGAAATCTCTGCAAAAGCATACCAATAAAGTTGAATGAAATTCTTTTCGTTGTCATTGAAACCTTTATTGTGCAATAGTCATTTTCATTCTCAACATTGATAATTTTTATCTCTCCCGTAAAGTTCTTGTTTCTTTCCTTTGGCACCTTAATTGTAACGGTAATATTCATTGAATGCCCTTCCTTCAAATAATTTCCTTCGATTCTACTGAAATCCCAATTCCCCCATGAAGGATGAGAAACAATCTTCCAGTTTAACGATGATAAATTTTCTCCTTCATTTTTTATTGTTATATTCTTTTTTATTATGGAGCCAGGCTTTATTTTTTCTGGAAATGTGAAATTTGCGTAACATTGTAAATCTGGTTTTGTTGGTGTCCAGTCATTTGCGAGACCTTTTATGCAAAAGTTTGCAGTCTCGTTATATTCATACAAATCGTTCCATGAGCCTTTAGCAAAATAATAACTTTCTCCAGCATTTGCCGAAGATATGACTATCGTCGATGCTCCACTGTAGCCGAGCAAAACAGGAACATCGGAAGTTCTATCAATTGGCTGCCCTCCTTTTGACAGCTTTAAATATATGTAGAAATCATCTCCTTTCTCAAAAGCAACCGGAGTTATATCGATGGTATGAAAACCCATATGAGCAATACCTCCGTGTTTCGATGCCAGCACATCTTCAAGTTTTCCCTCTCCGAATCTATCATATATTTTAACAGTGTAATCTACATTGTCAGCAGCTGTATAAAAACTCACTGCTTGGAGCAGCATATTTTCCTCTGCAACAAAAGCATTGAAAGCCTCGCTGCAATTGAATGTATCTCGCCATCCATGATAGTCATGATAATAAACATATTTATAAGGCATTCTAACAACATTTTTGAATGAAACTGCTCCCATTTCAGGATGCTTTCCGCACCACCTATCATAATAAGAAACCCAGAAATAGCCATTCAGCCCCCAGCTGGCGCTCCAGCTATTCTTGCAGAGCCATGCTCCAGGTTGCGGAGCCTGCGTGACTTTATTGTCATCCCATCCAATTATGGCTATTCCATGATTCGGAGGGAGATTGCTCGAAGGGGGCTGATAGTGGGTGTATGAGCCCGTGATAAATGAGCTGCTGTAACATATGCATGTTGCCACTGCTCCATTCTCCATTATTGCCTCTTTTATGGCATCGATGTTGCTTAAATCTTCGCCAGCAGTATACCAGTCTATGTCCCGAACATAATATATATGGTATGTAGGAAGCCATCTTGAAGGAGCCACATTGTATGACTGGCCATCTATGTCGCGGACTGCTCCTTCTCCCCTTGAAAGATATGCGGAAGCAACTTTGTAATCACCTCCATAATGAACTCGCAACCCATTTCCTGTTGGCGGGTTGATATCGCCATTGTAAAATTGATTGAATCCATTCCACCAGTCAAGATGATATTCAGCCAGATTTGGTTCTCCTTCTTCCCCATTTCTTTCCCATTCTCCAGTCATTAACAAATTACTTTCTATGGACGCCATCGTCGCATGGCACCAGCATGTTCCACCAATCTGACTTTTTACTGACGTAACATAATTTTTCCCATCAGCGTTGCGTAAATCGAAACTGGGAGGCAATCCCTGCTCAGTGCTATTTACATGAGTAACCGAGAAAAGTAATGATAAAATCACTACAAAAATCAAGATTGTTTTTCCTCTATTGAAACATCTCATATTTTTAAAGTTCAATGTCTATATTATTTTTCCCCTTCTCCAAACTTCTTTGAATAGTCTTTGGCATTGAATAACACAGCATCTAAATCAACTTCAAAATTTTCGTTTTTAACGACGAGCTGGGTGGGCATGAATTTGAATTTTTTTCTATCGCTGCTAATCAACTTGAAATTTGGTGTCAGTTTCAATGATTTTGTTGGACATATTTCAACGCATAGCCCGCAGTAGCAGCATCTTCCATAATCAATGACAGGACGAATATTTATTCCTTTAAGCCCTTTTTCTTTCAGCTCTGGAATTTCTTCATATGTTATTGCATTATTCATACAAATTTTTCCACATAGCTGGCATCCTATACATTTCTCCAAGTCATTTGAGTGGAAGCCGCGTAACCTATCTGTTGGCAGCTTTTTTCCTTCTAAATCAACATGCTCTTCATATGGATATTTTATTGTGTGTGGTTTCTTTGCCAGATGCTTCCATGCCTTTAAAGGTTTTAATATACTCATCTTATCACCTCTCTATATCAGGAGGACAAATATCCAGGCTGAATAAAATTTGGGAGACATCCGCGATATTCGCTCCTTGTAGCAATCTTTCAGCAACATTTATTCCATGTGTGTAGCTTGGCCCCCGAACATGAACCCTTACGGGCTTTAAACCGCCATTGCTCACAACAAAATATCCGAATTCTCCCTTGCTGCTTTCCACCCTCGCAAAAGCATAGCCTTCCGGCACTTTCCATCTTAGCCAGTTAGGATGTTTCAAAATGTGCTCTCCTTCCGGCATTTTCTCCAAAGCCTGCCTTATTATGCCAATGCTCTGCTCAATTTCGAGGCGTCGAATCAACATACGGGTGTAAGCATCTCCCGCTTCATGAACATCGAACTTCCCCAAATCAGGATATGAAACGATATCAAAATCAATTTCATCATATGCAGCATAAGGCTCAAGTTTTCGAACATCATAACCATAACCGCAAGCCCTCAAATTCGGCCCAGTAACTCCCCATTCTATTGCTTTGCTGCACGGAATCTTCCCAACGCCAATAGCTCTATCAAAGAAAACACGGTTCTCGAACAAAACATCATCATATAGTTTGAGCCTTTCCTCTATATAATTCAAAGTTTTTTCAATGAGGCGAGGCAGCGAGGCAGGCATGTCCCAGCGCACGCCGCCTGGCCATATGTAAATATGATAAACTCTTGCTCCTGTAAGCTGCTCAAATATATCAAGAATATAATCTCGATCTCCCATGCTCCATTGCGGAATGGTATAAATTCCAATGCTTCCTGCGTAGCTTCCAATAGCCATTAAATATGCTGCTATTCTTGCAAGCTCAAGCACTATAGTGCGGATATATCTTGCTCTATCCGGAATTTCCCAGCCCATGAGTTGCTCAACTGCCATTGAATATGCTGCCTCATTAACATCCGGCTCTGGAACACAAATTCTGCACACCAGCGGTATATTCTGCATCCATAGGCGAGATTCCATTAGCTTCTCGAAACCACGATGCAAATAGCCTACATTGCATTCTGCTTTTGTTACAGTATCGCCATCCACCCATAAATGATACATCATGTTTCCGGTTATTCCAGGATGCTGCGGTCCAATGAATAGCTCATATTCCTTCATTTTCTTCCCCCTCTATAAATGGTATGCTTTCATACATTTGCCTGACAAATTTTTTGGAATCAAAATCCTTACGCATTGGCGGGTCATGAGGCCAGTTTTCAAGCAAAAATGGAGTAAGGCGAGTATTGCCTTCAAATTTTATTCCATACATTTCATGGACTTCACGTTCATAAGTTTCTATTTGAGGGAAAATATGGCTCATACTCTTCATTACAGCATTGTTTCTGTCTATGTCAATGGATAGCATCGCATGCTCCTTTTCCTCATAATTCCACATGTGATACACAAGCTCAAATTTCCCTTTATCAAGCCAGTCAATGCAGGAAAGCATGACAAAATGATTGAAGCCATTTTCTTTAAGCTTTTTTATTGCCTCCTCTAGCTCATTTACATTTAATTTAATATAAGCCCTTCCATGCATTTCCTCTCCTTTTCCAAGCAATTCAATGCTCTTCATTTTTCTCCTCCTTTTGTTCTTCCTTTATCTCAAAATTGAATACCCTCCTTTGATTTTCCTTATATCTGTCATAGTATTTCTGATATTTTTCCCATCCTCTTGCCTTGCCTTCATCGATAAGCTTCATTAATTTTATGAAAGCATTTATTATGCCTTCCGGGCGAGGCATGCAGCCAGCGATGTACAGATCAACTGGAATATATTTTTCGAGATGCTTTATTGTATTGTATGAATCCCAGTACATTCCACCATTTATTGTGCATGAGCCAAAAGCGATAACATATTTTGGAGATTGCATCTGCTCATATACTTGAATCACTCGGCGCAATGTTTTAACAGTTAGATAGCCAGTTATAAGCAAAACATCCGCCTGACGGGGCGTCGCCATTGAAGTGATTCCAAATCTTTCTGCATCGTAGCGAGATGTCATAACAGGGGGCATTTCAACGGCGCCGCATCCTGTGCAGAAATGAACCATCCAGAGCGATTTTTTACTCGCCTTTCTCGCCAGCTTGCTCCATTCCTCATATCTCATCATTTTATCACCATTATGTAAACCCATATTAGGGATATTGCAGCTATTATCGCCTCATATTTCCAGTAGAAGCCGAAAGCCTGCTCTATGCGAAAGCGAGGAAATGAAGCAGCTATTAAAATGGAAAGAACAAACAAAAGGAAAATCAAGCCAAGCCATACAAAAAAGTTTATTATCGCCGCCATGACTCCGCTATGCATTACAACACCGCCTCCAAGGAATAAATCGACAAATAAAGTTGTTTCTGCAACCAAAGCTATTGCTTTATACAGCATCAAGCTGCCCAGATATTTTCCTCCAAATTCCACCATAGGGCCACTTGCTATTTCATGCGGAGCTACAGGAATATCAAAAGGCTGCTCCATCAGCATGCCCTGTAAAGCCATATCTGCTGCAAAGGCAGCGATCATGAAAGGAGGCATTGTTATGGCCCAGCTTTTTATTCCATCAATGCTCTGCATTTTTACAATGGTTGCCAGAGAGGTTGTATCATAGTATATCATTAGGGCTATTAAAGTTATTACAAAAGGCAGTTCATATGAAAGCATCATTACCAATGCCCTCATTACGCCGACGCCAGCATTCGGGTTGCCGCTTGCTCCTGCCCCCAGAGCAAAGCCCAAGGCGGGGATGGCGAGCAAATATAAAACAAGGAATGCATCTCCATCCATGCTCAAAAGCTGCGCTCCTCCAATTGGAAGAAATAGCAATGTTAGCAATATTCCAGATATGGAGAAAAGTAATGCAAGGTCGAAAATCCATCCATGGCTTATATTTGTTTTCTTGCTCAGCAATTTTGCAACATCTATGAAATTCTGATAGAAAGGTGGGCCTACGCGGTTATGAACTCTCGCTATAATTTTTCTTCCAATACCCATGAAAAGTAAGCCAACGCATGTTCCAATTATTGCATATGCAATCAGTATAGCTATTTTTATAGCCATTCCAATCATATCCATATCAACCACCCCACTATGAAAAGCAGGAATAACACAACATATATGGCATAATCCTGAACATATCCAGTGTATACCCTTCTTACAGCATTCGATGCACATTTAATTCCATTGTATATCTTTTCAAAATAGTGTGTGGCACCTGGCTCAAGATATGGAAGGACAACTTTCTTCAATGGCTTGTAAAAGTTGTTGGCAGCGTGCATAGATGGCTTATGCAATTCATATGGTTCGCCAGCCAAATAATTGTCCTCAAAACTCGTTACACGGTGCTTTCTTGCTTTGTATATAATGAATGCTGGAATCATCGCCACCATAAGCGTTATCAAAACGGCTATGCTGTTGTATTTTGCCAGGCTTGTTTCAATAGCAAATTTTGTATGTGCTATGCTTTCCATACCAGCAGCCTGCAAAGCGGGTTTCATCAAATCGAGCATATATCCTGGAAAAACAACGAATATCATCAATGGCATGACAAGAATGAACAGAGCTGCTATCATGCTTTTCGGAGCTTCTTCAACATTATCATGACGATTCTCTCCAAGGAAAACACCATAAAGTATACGGAATGAATAGAGGAAGGCGCCGACGCCAGCGATAAGCATTATTGGAGCGATGAAAACATATTTTTGCTGTATTGCAGCCTCGTAAATCAACCATTTTGCTGCAAAACCACTCGTTATAGGAATGGCTGCCAAAGCAAATATTGCAAATAAAGCAGCCATAAAGGTGAATGGCATTTTGTATGCCAAGCCACCGAGCTCGCTTATCTTCCATTTTCCTGTTCGATAGGCTACTATGCCAGCTGTAAGGAAAAGAATGGCTTTGAAGAAAGCATGATTGAAAGCTTGGAATAATGCTCCTGTTATTGCTAATGGTGTACCTATTCCAAAGCCTATAGCAATGTATCCAAGCTGTCCTATGGAAGAGTAAGCAAGCAACTTTCTCAAATCATCCTGCAATATTGCTATTAATGTAGCAAAGAATGCTGATAGAGCTCCAAAGACGGCAAGCAAATAATTCCATGACACATTTGTCATGTAACTTTGCAGTATATCAACGCCTTTCAATGAGAAAAGGAATAAAAACATTCCATAGTAGCCAAGCTTGCTCAACCCACCAGCAAGGAAAGCAACAAATGACTCATCGCATTTTGAATAAACAAATGGAGCCCATGCATGCAATGGCATTATAACGGCTTTAACAGCAAATCCGGTTATGAGGGATGCAATTGCAATAAAACCAGGCTTTCCAGATATGTTTAGAATGTCTGAAAGCAGTAGCGAAGAATTTTCATGCCATAGTATAATGATTCCAAACAGTATGGCAAAAGCAGCAAATACAGAAAAAATCAAATAGCTCATTATGGCATTCCTGTCTTTGCTTCTGTAAACGAGCAAAAATGAAGACCATGACATCATTTCCCAGAATAGGAATAAGGAAAGCATGTCGCGGGAAAGCAAGATGCCGAAGGTAGCAAGCAATGAAAGAAGCATTAGAGCAAAGAAGCCATCATTTTCTTTAAAGAATGAGTAGGAAAAGAGCATTATTACAGGGAATAAAGGAAGGATCATTAATGCAAAGAACCATGATAATGGAGTTATTGCCAGATGCAATGTTACGCCAGCGAGATAAATTTTCATATGGCTTTCTATTCCAAGATTTATAATAGCGAATCCATAATTGGAAGCCCAGTCAAGCAAAGCGAGCAAAGGAAGCAAAGACATGAAGAATGCTATTATCGCTGCCAGCTTCTCTCTCACAAAGAATGTTATTATCGCCGCCACAATCAACTCAGCAAATATTATGTCAAGCATCTTAACCACCCCATAATGGCAAGGAAGCAATTTTATATAACAAAGGAAGCAAGCCGAATATTATGGCAAAGGAAGCCATCGCCGCCATCGCCGCCTTGTAGCGCAGGCTTGACTCGCCATCCTTTCCAATGCTTCTGTGCAAATATCTTGCGAAATATGCTGTTTCCACTATTCCAGCAAAGAAAATGAGTATGATGACATACCATAATTTCTCGTCCATGGCGGAAAGCATCAAATACCATTTACCCCAGAATCCAGCCAGAGGTGGCATTCCTATGAGGCTGAGCACACTCACTATTCCAGTATATTTGCCTGCCATTCCATACATTTTTTCACTTTTAGAAAGCAGGAACAGAGATGATTTCGAGGCTGCATGACTTACTATGAGGAAAAGCGATGCCATCAAAGCATATTTTAAACCTTGGCTTGCAAGGCTGAAAGCAACCAAAATCAATCCCATTTGCCCTATGGAGGAATATGCAAGCATTCTTTTAACATCTTCCTGCATGAAGGCGGCGAGCTCTCCTATAATGAGTGTTACAACACCAATCCACAATGCTATTTCATAGGTGGCATGGAATGGAAACACCACGAGCATCAAACGAGCTATTGCATATATCGCAGCTTTTGATGGAGCAAATGAAAGCAACGATGCCACACCCTCGCTTGCTCCCTGGTAGGCGGCTGGAACCCATCCATTTAATGGAAATATTTCTGCCTCCACTCCTATTCCTGTAAGAAGCATTGCAAATGAAGCCCATTTTATATTTGCATTCATGCTTGCTATCCTCGCTGCTATATCATAAATGTTTAGTGTTTTAAGCTGACTGTAAATCAATGCTATTCCTATGAGGATGAAAGAGGATGCTATTGAACCGAGAACCATATATTTTATTGCCCCTTCCAAAGCTTTCTTATCTTTCTTTCCAGCTATTAATGCATAGCTTGCAACCGCTGTTATTTCAAAAAATACAAACATGTTGAATATGTCTCCTGTTATAACAATGCCTGTTGAGCCAGCTATGGCAAGCAAGTAAAGCATTGAAAATTTGTAGTTTGATTCTTTCCCAATTGCTACAAAATTTATGAAAGCAAATAGATTTATAATCAAAGCAAGTAAAGCTGAAAGAGCATCAATAGCTAAAAATATTCCTACTGGAGGATTAAATCCTGCTATGGTTTCATAAATTTTTCCATTTGAATAAATGTGGGAAAACATTCCTATTGCATAACCCATGTTGAATGCTATTGCTCCTCCTGCTATCGCCGCCCCATATTTTTTGAAAATCGGGATTATGAAGGCTGTGAGCAAAGGAATGGCAATAAGCAATACAGGATGATTCACCATTTCATCCCCTCCTTATATTCGAGAGTCCCGTTTTTTTGGTAATATGATATGAGCACAGCTATGGCTAAAGCTGTAACAGAAAGTCCTATTACGATGGCCGTTAAAACCAGAGCTTGAGGCAATGGATCAACATATTTTGCAAAGTTTGCATTTTCTATTGGAGCAGTTCCTCCTGGGATATAGCCAATTGTTATTAAAAGTAAGTTAACGCCTGTCTCCATTATTGATAGAGAAATGAATATCTTCATGAGATTACGCTTGGAAATCACACCATATAAGCCTATGGAAAGAAGAGCAGCTACCGTAATATAGCATGGTAATGTTAAGGTGGCAAGGTTCATTCTCCCACCTCCTTCAATCTCTGAACGATTGAGGAAAGCTCTGAACCAACTTTGAACCCAATCGCAATGTATATGAGGGGTATTATGCCAGCACTGAAAAGATGGCCAGGCTTACCAACAGGAATGAAATTTTGAAGGAACGCCGTCGCAAACAACAAGCCGAGCAATCCAATTATGACAAAAATTGAGCCCGAAATGCTTTCCATGTAAGACAATTTTTTCTCATTAACGAAAAACTTTGGATATGCGAGCAGCATCAAAAGAAAGCCAGAGGCAATAACGCTGCCGCCAGGGAAGCCGCCACCTGGCGTGAGGTGGCCATGGATGAATATGTATGCACCTGTAAGCAAGGCGAATGGCAGAACGAGCTTTGAGCCTTCTTTCGTAATCAAATTTGCCTCCCTTCCCTGCGTTTTTTTACGGAGCTGGTAAAGCAAGAATGAAACGCCCGTCGCAGCTGTGAAAAGGACGGTTACTTCTCCTAAAGTATCGAAGCCACGATATTCGACGACGATTGCAGTAACAGCATTTACAGCGCCCGTTTCGTTCTTCGTTTCTTTTATGTAATGAGTTGGAATGCTCTCATTTGCAACACCCCCATTAATTGGATTTTTGTAATGGTAATCGCTTCCTTCATAGCTATCATATGGAATGAGCTGAATGAATATTGAAATTGAGAATGCAAAGAAAAGTAATGCTATGGCTATGCCGGCATATTTCCTCATTCTTCCCACCTCCTTGTTTTTCCTATTGCATATACAAATACTGCCATCGTAAGAGCAGCTCCTATGGAAGCTTCAGTTATTGCAACATCAGGAGCCTGCAAAACAAGAAACATTATTGAAACAACTAAACTTGCTATTCCCATGGCAATAGCAGAGGAAAGCAAATCTTTGGTCTCGATGGCGTATATTGCAGCCACAATTGCAAGAATAGCCATAATCCATGCTATGATAACGAGCATCATTTTTTTCTCTCCTCATATTTATCTACAACGCTCTTCTCCCATAATTTTATTCCTGCATTGTGTGAGGCTCTTGCAAGAGCACTCGCTCCTACTGGAGCAGTTAGCACAATGAATAAAGCTATCACAAGAAGCTTAATCATCCATTGCAATTGCATTAAACCAATGCCAAAAAGAAATGAAAGAACGCCAAGCGTTGTTGTTTTTGTCGAAGCCTGCATCCTGTTATACAAATCTGGCATTCTTACAAGCCCTATTGTTCCAAAAAGGAAAAACAGAGAGCCAATGAAAACGAAAATCATGCCTACATAATCCAAAATTTGTTCTATCATAGCCCCCCCTCCAGATATCTTGCGATTGCGATCACACCAACAAATGCAAGTATTGCATATACAAGAGCTACATCCAGATAAATAAAGCGAGATGAAAGCACAGCTATTAAAACGAGTAAGGCGGTTGTTATATTTGTTAAAGCATCCAGTGCTACAGCTCTATCGCTTGCTGTTGGCCCCTTCAAAAGGCGGTATGTTCCTAAAGCTATGGAAGCAGCAATAATTGAAAGAATCAAATAAACAAAGTAAGAATTCATGAGGATACCTCCTTCAGCAATCTTTCAAACTTTCCTTTTATTATCTCCCCTGCTTTTTTTGGCTCCGTGCTTTCAACATAAACCCAGTGTATATATGCCCTGTTATTACTATAATCTATTGTCATTGTTCCAGGCGTAAGAGTTATGGCATTTCCGAGGAAAAGTTTTGCAGACGGAAGCTTTAAATCGGTTTCAATCTCGACTATGCCTGGCTTTACAGGAAGTTTTGGAGAAAGAACTATTCTTGCCATATTCAAATTCGCTTTCACCATTTCCTTCAGAAAAACAAAAAAGAATGCAATGAAATATGCAATTCTTTTAGGATGGAGATATTTTATTCCGAGTCCTTCGAAATTTTTACTTGTTATGGCAGCCACTCCTATTGAAATTATGACTCCAGCTACAAGCTCTTCTAAAAATGCTTCCGTTGTTATATTTGGGCTATAGATGAGGGCTATCCATATAATTATGAGCAATGTTGTAACATATGCAAATTTTCCCTCCATGCTATCAGAAAGGTTATATACTTCGTATATATAACCATTTGGTTTTAATTTCGAACCATGATAGATGAAAAAGATGCTTTAATAATTGAGATGCTTTCAAAAAATGCAAGAACACCTTATTTGAAAATAGCTAAAATTTTGAACATATCCGAAACTGCTGTGAGGAAAAGGATAAAAAAACTTGAAGAAAAGGGTGTGATAGAAGGATATACAATAAAAGTTAATCCTGAAAAGCTTGGCTATAAAAGTGTTGCCCATGTCGGCATTGACACAAATCCGAATCATTTTTTGAAGGTGGCATGCCGCCTTACTGAAATGCAGGATGTAAAATGCGTTGCAATCGTTGCAGGAGGACATTCTATAATGGCCGATATATGGGCAAAGGACAGCAAACATCTGGAAAAAATTTTGAATGATATAAAAAACATGGAAGGAGTTATTTCGATAAATCCATCAGTTATACTGGAAAGACTCAAGTCATAGTGAAAGCAAAAACATTTTAAGCTTTCTTCCATTTGCCATTGAATGCCAGAATACAGTCCAAAGATGGAAGAGGAGGTGCTTGAATACTGGGAGAAGAACAAAATATTTGAGAAGAGCCTTGAAAAGAGAAAGGATGGGAAAAAATTTATTTTTCTTGAAGGCCCTCCGACTGCAAATGGGCTTCCGCATCCTGGGCATGTTCTTACAAGAACAATGAAAGATGTTTTTTTAAGATACAAGACAATGAAAGGATATTATGTGGAAAGGCGTGCTGGATGGGACACCCATGGGCTGCCGGTTGAGATAGAAGTTGAAAAAATGCTCGGGCTCAAGAACAAGCAGGAAGTTGAAAAATATGGAATAGAGAGATTTAATGAGGAATGCAGGAAGAGTGTTTTCAAATATGAAGAAGCATGGAAGAAGATGACAAGGCGTGTCGGCTTCTGGATAGACATGGAGCATCCTTATATTACGATGGACAATAAGTATATTGAGTCAGTATGGTGGTCTTTGAAAGAAGCTTGGAAACGTGGCTTGCTTTATCGTGGCTATCGTGTAACTCCGTATTGCCCTCGCTGTGGAACAACGCTTTCCTCACATGAGGTGGCGCAGGGATATAGAGAGGTTGAAGACCCGAGTATTTTTGTAAGATTCAAAATAAAAGGAAAAGATGAATATTTTCTTGCATGGACGACGACACCATGGACTTTAATATCAAATGTTGCTCTCGCTGTTCATCCTGAGGAAGATTATGTTAAAATTAATTATAATGGCAACATTTTCATTCTCGCCAAAAAAAGAGCCGATGTTTTGTTGAAAGATTATGATATCATAGACGAATTTAAAGGAAAGGAACTTGAAGGGATAGAATACGAGCCTCTATATGATTATGTGAAACCTGATAAAAAATGCTGGTATGTCGTTACTGCTGATTTCGTTACCATGGACGAAGGAACAGGCATCGTTCATATTGCCCCTGCTTTTGGAGAAGATGATTATGAAGTTGGTAAAAAATATGATTTGCCAATGATTCAACCTGTTGACTTGCAAGGTCGTTTTACGAGCGTTGTAAAAAAATGGGCGGGAATGTTTGTGAAGGATGCAGATGAAAGCATAATAGAAGACTTGAAACAGCGTGGCTTGCTGGAAGGATATCAAAAATATAAGCATCAGTATCCATTTTGCTGGCGTTGCGATACGCCTTTGCTTTACTACGCCATCGAATCATGGTTCATAGGAATGTCAAAATTGCGAGACAATTTGGTTAAAAATAATGAAAAGATAAATTGGTATCCCAAGTATATAAAGCGCGGGAGATTTGGAGAATTTATAAAGGAAGCAAGAGATTGGGCTTTATCAAGGAAGCGTTACTGGGGCACACCTTTACCAATATGGAAGTGCGAGAAATGTGGTCACGAGGTTTGCATAGGAAGCGTGGAAGAACTAAAGAGCATGGCAATAGAGATGCCTGAAAAGCTTGATTTGCACCGCCCCTATATGGACAAAATAAAGTTGCGCTGCCCCCGCTGCCAGGGCGAGATGAAGCGGGTTGAGGAAGTCATCGATGCCTGGTATGATTCTGGTTCAGCTCCTTTTGCTCAATGGCATTATCCTTTTGAGAATGAAGAGAAATTCAAGGAGAGCTTCCCTGCAGATTTTATATGCGAAGCCATAGACCAGACGAGGGGATGGTTTTATTCATTGCTCGCCATATCAACGCTTTTGTTTGATAAGCCTGCCTATAAGAATGTTCTCACTCTGGGCCTCATCCTCGATGAAAAAGGGCAAAAGATGTCAAAGAAAGCCCGCAACTATGTTGAGCCTGACGAAATTTTTGAGAAGGATGGTGCAGACGCACTGAGATGGTATCTCATTTCTTCTTCTCCACCATGGCAACCAAAGCGCTTTTATGAGAAAGCTGTCAAGGAAGTTTTGAGCAGATTTTTGCTAACTTTATGGAATGTTCACTCATTTTACAAAACATATTCGACACTTGACAATTTTGATTATGAGAGTAAAAAAGTTGAATATGGCGAGAGAAGCATACTTGATAAATGGATTCTGTCATCTTTGAATAGCCTCATAAAAGAAGTCGAGGAAAAAATGAATGGTTATGAGGTTCATAAAGCTGCTCGCGCTATAGAAAATTTTGTGGTGAATGATTTGAGCAACTGGTATGTTAGAAATTCAAGGAAGCGTTTTTGGACGGAAGAGGAAAGCATTGATAAGCTCGCTGGCTATTCCACGCTATATGAAGTTTTAACCACTCTCGTAAAATTGCTTGCCCCATTCGTTCCATTCATAACAGAAAAGATTTATCTTGAACTTGGAGGGAAGGAAAGCGTCCATCTATGCGATTATCCCAGCCAGGATGAAAAACTGATAGATGAAAAGCTCGAGAAAAAAATGGAAATAGCAAGGAGTTTGACAGAAGAAGCAAGAGCAATAAGAGCAAGGAACAAAATAAAGCTTAGACAGCCTCTGCAACGAGCCATAATAGTTTCAGATGAAAATATGGAGGACATGGTGGATATTTTAAAGGAGGAAATGAATGTAAAAGAAATCGTTTTTTCATCCACAGATGATGAATTCATGAGGAAGATTGCAAAACCAGATTATTCAAAAATTGGCCCAAAGTATAAGGAAAAGGCAAAGGAAATAGCAAGAATAATTGAAACAACCCCTATGCAAGAGCTTCCAAAATTTGGAATAGATGAGGAGGATTATGTTATAGAAAAGGTTCCAAAGGAAGGTTATGATGTTTCCTCCATCGACGGAAACAAAATAGCATTGTATACTGTGATAACTCCAGAGCTAAAGAAGGAAGGATTTGCAAGGGAAATTGTAAGGAGAATACAGGAAATGAGAAAGAAAATGGAACTTGAAATGGAGGACAGGATAATAACAAAAATTGGAATTGAAAGGAATCGACTTGGAGAATGGGAAGAATATGTTAAAAATGAGACAAGGAGTAGCGAGATAACATATGAAGAGCCATCAAATGGAATGGAATGGGAAATTGAAGGAGAAAAAATAAAAATTGAGATAAAAAAGGAATGAAGATTTACACCATTGGACATTCAAACAGGAGCATTGATGAATTTTTGAATCTTTTAAAGAAATATGGCATAGAATGTGTTATTGATGTTAGAAGATTTCCCACTCCAAAATTTGAATGTTTTAAGAAGGAAAACATTGCATCCATACTGCAGAGAAACAATATAAGATATTTTCATTTTCCATCATTGGGTGGATTCAGAGGTGGCTATGATAAATGGATGCTCAGCAAGGAATGGAAAAATGCATATGAAAAATTGAAAAACATTGCTTCCAGTTGCACAGCTGCAATAATGTGCGTGGAAAAATTGCCATTCAGGTGCCATAGAAGATACATATCGAAAGCCCTGTCAAAGGAGAAATGGAAAGTTATTCATATAATAGAAGATGACAGAATCTGGGAGGAGTAAAATTTCGAGTTTGTCGAAAAATTAACCAAAAACAATCATGATTTATTGTTCCATCATCATAGAAGAATTGAATAAATTCGAATAGAATTCCTTTCTACATCGAGAGATAGAAACGAAGATGCAAATATCAAGATAAAATAATAATGATGCAAAAGAAAAATTTGCCATGTAAGTATTTATGTTATGAAC
>JAGGXG010000034.1 GCA_021163175.1 Thermoplasmata archaeon | reverse complement strand
ATATATTGTATCCTCATCTTTCATTTTCATTGCCATTAAGCCTTTCCCGCCCCGCCTTTGGCTTCTATATTCATCCAAAGAAAGCCTTTTTATGTAGCCACCATTAGTCAAAATTATTACAACATCTTCCTCCTGTATTAAGTCTTCGATGTCCATTTCTACCTTCGCTTCCCTTATCTCCGTTCTTCTCTCGTCTCCATATGTTTCCTTCAGATAAATCAGCTCTTCTTTTATAATCCTGTTTATTTCTTCTTCGCTTTGCAAAATTTTCTCAAGTCTCTCTATTTCCTTTATCTTTTCTTTCCTCTCATTTTCCAAAGCCTCCCTTTCCATACTCGTTAAGGTGTGGAGTCGCATTGCCAGAATTTCCTTTGCCTGCTCTTCAGAAAAATTGAATCTCTGCATTAGCTTTTCTCTTGCTTCCTTTGCATCTTTGGATTTCCTGATTAATGAAACAACCTCATCAATGTTTTCTAAAGCCACTATAAATCCATCAAGGATATGCTTCCTTTCCTTTGCTTTCTTCAAATCATATTCGCTCCTCCTTCTTATAATGATTCTCCTGTGCTTTATGTATTCATTTATTAGCTCCTTCAATGTAAGCAGCTTTGGCTCCCCATCTACGAGAGCAATATTAAGAATACCAAAAGTTGTTTCAAGTTGCGTATGCTTGAACAATTGATTTTGAACAATTTCTGGAACAGCATCCTTTTTCAATTTTATGAAAATTCTTATTCCCTTTCTATCTGATTCATCTCTCAAATCTGCTATTCCTTTTACAACATCCTTTCTTACAAGCTCTGCAATATGCTTTATTACTTCCGCCTTATTCACCATATAGGGCAATTCTGTTACAACGATATCATTCCCTTCAAAATGAGTTTTAGCCCTTATCTTTATCAAACCTTTTCCAGTTTCATATGCTTTATATATATCATTCCTTCCATATATTATTCCGCCAGTTGGAAAATCTGGCCCCTTAATATATCTCATGAGTTCTTTTGTCGTTATATCTGGATTATCTATGGTTGCTATTATTGCATCCACAACTTCATTTAAGTTATGGGGAGCCATATTCGTTGACATTCCAACAGCTATACCAGTAGAGCCATTTACAAGCAAATTGGGAAGCAATGCTGGAAGAAAAACAGGTTCTTTTAGAGTGCCATCGAAATTGTCACGCCATTCCACTGTCTCTTTATCAATATCTTTAAGCAATTCCTGGCTTATCTTGCTTAGCCTCGCCTCCGTATAACGCATGGCAGCTGGGCTGTCGCCATCTATGCTACCAAAATTTCCCTGGCCATCTATAAGGCAATAACGCATTGAAAATGATTGAGCCATTCTTACCAGCGCATCATACACGGCAGCATCGCCGTGAGGATGATATTTTCCTAAAACCTCACCAACAACCCTTGCAGACTTACGATGTGGCTTGTTGTAATGCAAACCCATTTCATTCATTGCATATAAAATTCGGCGATGAACTGGCTTCAAACCATCTCTCACATCTGGCAATGCCCTCCCAACAATAACGCTCATTGAATAGTCGAGATAGGAAGATTTCATTTCTTCTTCAATGGGCCTTGTAATGATTCTATCAGATATCAAGGTTCTTTACCTCCTTCGCATGTTTTTGAATAAATTTTCTACGCTCCTCAACATTTTTCCCCATAAGGATTGTGAATAGCTCATCCGCTTCTATTGCATCCTCTATCTCCACCCTCTTCAATATTCTTTTCTCAGGATTCATCGTCGTCTCCCAAAGCTGCTCTGGGTTCATTTCTCCCAGACCTTTATAGCGCTGTATCGTTGCTCCATCGCCAGCTATGCGGCGCATCTCCTCCTCGCTGTATGCATAGTATTCCTTTTTGCCCTTCTTTATTCTGTAAAGAGGTGGTTGGGCTATGTAAACATAGCCATTTTCTATGAGAGGACGCATGTAGCGGAAGAAGAAAGTGAGCAGCAGTGTTCGAATGTGCGCTCCATCGACATCGGCATCGGTCATTATTATTATTTTGTGGTAGTTCGCCTTCCTTATGTCGAATTCGTCGCCTATGCCTGTGCCAATAGATGAAATTATAGCCTTTATTTCATTATTCTCAAGCAATTTATCAAAGCTTGCTTTCTCAACATTTAATATTTTTCCTTTTATTGGCAATATTGCCTGATATTTTCTATTCCTCCCTTGTTTTGCGCTTCCTCCAGCGGAGTCACCTTCTACGATGAACAACTCGCATTTCTCTGGTTCATTTGAAGTGCAATCTGCAAGCTTTCCCGGCAAGGAAAGAGAATCGATATAGCTTTTCTTTCTAATGAGCTCTCTCGCCTTTCTTGCTGCTTCTCTTGCTTTTGCAGCCTGCAATGCCTTTTCTATTATTTTCCTTGCCACATTTGGATTTTCTTCAAGATATTCAGATAGGCTATCATAAACAATGTTTTCAACAATTCCCTTAACCTCGCTATTTCCAAGCTTTGTTTTTGTCTGCCCTTCAAATTGAGGATTTGGAACCTTGCATGATATAATGGCTGTAAGACCTTCTCTTACATCCTCTCCACTTAAATTTTCCTCCCCCTTGAATATATTTTTTCTTCCATATTCATTTAAAGCCCTTGTCAAAGCTGATTTAAAGCCAGATAGATGCGTGCCTCCCTCCCGCGTATTTATATTGTTGACGAAAGTATAGATATTTTCAATATATCCATCTGTATATTGCATCGCCACCTCTACTTTGACGCCATCTCGCTCTCCTTCAAAATATATTACATCATGCAGCGGTGTTTTGTTTCTATTTATGTAAGCAACGAACTCGGCGATGCCGCCATCATATTTAAAAACATCTTCCTTTCCGAGCCTTTTATCTACAAATCTTATCTCAAGCCCTTTATTTAAGAAAGCCAGCTCCTGCAACCTTTTTCTGATAACATAATAATCGAACTGTTTGTTCCCAAAAATTTCTGGATCAGGATAAAAAGTGACTTTGGTTCCTGTATCTTTGGCTATACCAACGACTTCCAGCTTTGTAACAGGTTTACCTTTCTCATATCTCTGCCTGAAAATTTTTCCATTCCTGCGCACCTCCACTTCCATCCATTGCGAGAGAGCATTGACGACGCTTACGCCCACGCCATGCAGCCCGCCCGCCACTTTATATGCTCCTTTTTCAAATTTTCCTCCTGCATGCAATTTTGTCATCACAACTTCCACGCCTGAGATGCCATATTCTTTATGAATTTCTACTGGAATTCCACGTCCATTATCATTTATGGTAACACTTCCATCTTCATTTATCACTACTTCTATTCTGCTGCAATAGCCAGCCAAGGCCTCATCAACAGAATTGTCCACAACTTCTTCCACCAGATGATGCAATCCTTTTTCATCTGTTGAACCAATGTACATTGCAGGCCTTTTTCTAACTGCTTCTAGTCCTTCAAGTACTTTTATCTTATCAACACTATATTCGTCGCTCATTTTCTAAAAAATATTATTTGAATACCTTTTCTTCATGGGTATGTGTTATTTCGCCGGCTTCCATTTTATTCCAGCATTCCTCACAAAATAATTTCCCGCATATGGGGCATTCATAAACGAGCCCTTTATAATTTGGATCAAGCAAATTTTTTCCGCAAATACTGCATGAAGCAAGCTCCTTATATTTCTCTCTACATGGCCTGCAAACAGCTATTTCTGGTGTAAGCAAATTCCTTATCCTTTCCTTAGCAAGTTCCTCATCCATCGTAACCACATTTATGAATACTCATCCAAATATAAATGTTATGAATTGCAAGCCGAATTTTGAAATGGGGGTAAAAAACAGATTTACCGTTTTTTAATCTGTTTTTTTGTTATTGCTGTTCAGCAATAACAAATTTTAGTGATTCAATTTGTCGATTTATGCTCTTGCAAATCAAAATTAAAACAAAAATGGTATTAAAAGAAGGAAAATAATCATTTTCTTATCTATTCAACTTTAAGAACTATAGAAAGTGGAACATAAATTTATCAATTGCTAAGTCAAATATGCCACGCTGATGAGATTTTCTGTAACACCATTTTGCAATCTTGTTAATGCAACCAAATTCAATGAAATTAAACAAAGAGTTGTATGAAAAAATGCAATTTTTCTTCCTTTTCTCTTTCCATTTTTAGCAAAATCTAGATTTGGATGTATTATTGCCAACGAGAAAAATATAAAAATTGGCAAGAGATAAAATTCAGCAAACTAAATACACCCATTTCATTGGCAAAACTGGGCTCGACATTTAATCAATTTCAAAGAAAATTTATACAAACCGTATCTGTAAATACTACTTTCTTTGGCAAAATT
>JAGGXG010000003.1 GCA_021163175.1 Thermoplasmata archaeon | reverse complement strand
TCTTGCATTTTTTATCGCTTCCATATAATCATTCCATGATGGCGTCCCATACTTCCATTTTTTGAATATTCTATGGTTGCAAGCATCTATTCCAAAGCCTATTCTTTCCACGCCCGCTTCTTTCAGCATCTCCATTTCTTTCATGCCAACAGCATTCATTGAAATCGAGATTGGCATATCAACATTAATTTTTTCTAATAGCTCGAGTAACAACGAAACAGTCTTTTCATTATATGTTGTCTGAATGCATATTCTTTTTGCAATGCCATCATCAAGCCTTCCAATAATTTCATCCATATCAAATTCAGGCCATTTTATTCTCGCAAGCTTTCCCTGGCGAAGATAGCAGTATTTGCAGCTCGCTTTGCATGGCAATGGAAGAAGGAAATACAGAGTTGTTGGAAGTGCATCTATCTTATAATTTTTTACTCCCAGCACGGCCGCCGTCGCAATCGAAGCCCTAATCTTCATTGTAACCCCCTTTACCAACCATTGGAACAAAGGCACATCCTCCAAGGTTTTTCTTTTTTATCTTTCCATTTTTCTTTTCAACAAGCCATAGCTCACCATATATTCTTCCAACTGGCAGCAAAAGGCGGCCGCCTTCAGCCAGCTGCTTGATTAAGCGAGGGTTTATTCCGGGGGCAGAGCATGTAGCATATATATGCGTGTATAGAGCATATTCTGGCAAACCCATGCTTCCATCTCCAACTATAACCTCGATGTTTTTTATCCCAAGTTTTTTGAAATTCTCCCTCGCTTTTTCGGCAAGCTCTTCTATTCTTTCTATCGTATATATTTTTCCTTCTCTCGCTATTTTTGCAGCAAGGGCAGCATGATAGCCAGTTCCAGTTCCTATTTCCAAAACCTTGCTGTCTTTTTTAAGTTTCAATGCTTCAAGCATGATCGCAACCATATGAGGAGCAGATATCGTCTGGCCATATCCGATTTCCAATGGCGTATCATAATATGCATATTTTTTCTGACTTTCTGGAATAAAAATTTCGCGGGGGATTTCGCGCATTGCCTCTATGACTTCCTTACTTTTCAAATAGCCTTCTCTTATGAGCTTTTCTATCAACTCTTCTTTTTCCACAACTGAAATACGAATCAAAGATAAATATTTACATCGCCGCCATAACAGCTATTTTGGTAGCGTTTATCATATCCTGCAATTCCATTCCATATTCCTTTTGAGATTTTAAAGGTGGAACATGTATGAATCCACATTTTATTTGCAGGCCTTGCCTATTTATATAATCGAGGGTTGAATAAAAAATGAAGTTGCAGGCGTAGGCGCCAGCGAAAAAAGATGGTCTTGCTTTATATCCATGCTTTCGCAACTCTTTGCATATTTTTAAAACAGGCAATGAAGAAATTTGTAAGAGCTTGCCATTCTTTATAAAACTGCATTTTCCTTCATTGCACTTCAGATTTATCGCCAGCTTTTCAACATGAATGGCTGCGGCATGTCCATTCAATCCAAGACTCAATACAATAGATGGCTCATATTTTTCTATCGCCTTTCTTACGAGTTCAAAAGATTGATTGAAATCAACCGGCAGGATTATTGAAACAATGGTAGCATCTCCAATATGGCTTCCATTCAATGCCATGGCAACCAATGCAGAAGGATTTTCTTCCCACTCGTTGAAAGGCTCAAATCCAGTAATTAAAATGACTTCATGCTTTTCCTCACCAATCGTTATTGGAACCAGAAGAATTGCAACCAAAATTGCAAGCTTTTTCATAATATTATCCTTGCCCCAAATTTCAAATTTTCTAAAGCGTTGAGTTCAGCTTTCCGCCATCTACTGGCAGCATGGCTCCATTTATATATGAAGCAAAATCACTTGCAAGAAAAGCAGCAACATATCCAATCTCTTCAGGCAACCCTAAACGGGCTGCTGGTATGGCGGCAGAAAGATTTTTCAGGGCTTCTTCCATTGTTGTTCCTTCCCTTTTTGCTTTATCTTTTGCGAGCTGGATTATTCTATCTGTTTTTATCATACCTGGCATTATTCCGTTCACCGTTATCCCATGCCCTCCGACTTCTTTTGCAAGCGTTCTAACAAGTCCAGCCATGGTGATGCGAACAACATTGCTCAATGCAATATTTGGTATGACTTCTTTTATTGCAGTGCTCGTAGAATATATTATGCGGCCCCATTTATTTTCAATCATATATGGCAGCAATTCTTTCGTTATATAAATTGCAGGATGCAAAAGTAAATTTATGGCTTTATCCCAATCCTCTTTCTCCATTTCCATAAAATAGCCTGGTTTTACTCCTCCTGTTGAGAAGAAAAATATGGATGGCTTCCTTTCCTTTATTTCTCCCATCGCATTCTTCAAAGAATTTTCATCACTCAAATCTGCAACAACATAGTCTGGCTTTTTTCTTGTCTCCTGCCATATTTTCTTCGCTGCTTCCTCCAGATTTTTTTCGCTTCTTGAAAGGAGAACAACGCTGGCATTACACATTGAAAAAACTTTTGCCACGCCAAATCCTATGCCCTTGGAAGAGGCTGTAACCAAGGCAACTTTTCCATTCAAATCGATTTCCATGCTATTATAGAAAAGAATTTTTATAATTTTTATGCATGCATTTTCATGGTTGAAATAAAAGAGTTTGCGGGCTTGCGCCATCCGGCGCCGGAAAAATTTACAACGCCTCCATATGATGTTATAGGCGAAGAAGAAGTGGAGGAAATGAGGAAAGAGAGAGATTCTGCAATACACATAATCCTTCCAGTAGGCGAGAAAGAAGAAAAATATGAAAATGCACGTAAAGCTTTCGAAAATGTAAAGAAAAAAATGATAAAAGATGAGCCGTCCATTTACATATATCAGGAAGGAAATGATTTCAGCCAGCGGGGCTTCATTTTCTGTGTTTCTCTTGAAGATTATGAGAAGGGAGCGATAAAAAAGCATGAGGAAACGAGGGAGAAGCCATTGAAGGATAGAATGAAACATATAGAAGCTTTGAAGGCAAACACAGGCCTGGTATGGACGGTTTTCAGAAGAAATGAGGAAATAAAGAAAAAAATGGATGAGTTGATGAAACAGCAACCAGTAATTCAATTCCAGAAATATGGATATACGCATCGACTATGGAAAATAAGCGATAAGGGAACCATAGAAGAGATAAAAAGGTTATTTGAGCCATTGCATCTTTACATTGCAGACGGGCATCACAGAATGGCTGCTGCATATCATTACTGGAAAAAATATGATGGGGGCGAAGCAAAATATGTAATGATTTTTGCATCAAGTGATGATGAGGTAAGAATACTTCCATATAATCGAGTAATTAAAAAAATAGATATCCCAGATTTCATCGAAAGAATAAAAGAAAAATTCTATGTAGAGGAGTTAAAAGAATGGAAGGAACCAGAGAAGCATGAAATATATATGTATTACAGGCATAGATGGTGGAAACTCATGCCCAAAAAAATTCCTGATGGTGTTGTTGAGAGCTTGGATGTGAGCATACTGCACAAAAATTTGATAGAGCCCATACTGGGAATCAAAGATGTGAGGAAGGATCCAAACATATTTTTTGTTGGAGGAAAAGTTAGCAGAGAAGAATATGAAAAACTTGTTGATGAAAAAGGAAATGCAGCAGTATTTTATCTTCATCCAACGAGCATTGAAGAGCTTGAAGCAGTTGCAGATGCAAACAAAAACATGCCCCCAAAGTCGACATGGTTTGATCCGAAGCTGCTAACAGGCTTGGTGTTTCACATGCTTGAATAACTACTTCCACACCTTTACTCCTTCCTTATCTGGCGTTACTATATATGCATCTTTGCATTTTTCTTTCAAAGCCTCCATTATCCTCTCGCAATCGTCACCGATAGCTATTATGCTGCCGCCGCCGCCGGCGCCCGTTATTTTTGCTCCATATGCGCCAGCTTTTCTTGCTGTGGCTACGAGCTTTTCAATTTCTCTTGAACTTGCCCCTATATTGTAAAGTATTTTGTGATTTTGATTCATTATCTCGCCAAATTTTACAATGTCTTTCTGGCGAAGGGCTTTTACTCCTTCCATTACAAGCAATTCCATTTCATTCAACAAATCCTTGGCAAAGGAAGAATGCTCAACAAATTTGCTTACTTTTTTTACAATGCTTGGAGTTTTAGATTTTATATTGCTAACGCCTATGACGATGTTTATTTCTGGCATTTCAAATGGATAAATGTACCATGTGCTTCCATTTTTGGAAATCTTCCATATATAGCCCTCCTTTTCTTTCTTCCATACCATTATTGCATTTCCATATGAGCATGTTGAAGTGTCTATTGGACTTGCCATTCCCTGCACATCATATTCAATTTCAAAACTGTATTTTGCCACTTTTTCCTTGCTGAATCCATTTTTCATGGCAAATAGGGCAGCAACTATCGCTGTTGTTATGGCTGCAGAAGAGCCAAGTCCACTGGCAGAAGGGATTTGAGAGAAAGTTGTTATACTCAATGGCTCGCCATCCCATAGCTTTTCTATCGCTTTTTTGATATAAATATGCTTTTTTTCATCGAGGGGGCGTGAATTTACAGTATAGCTGGAAGAAATTTCAATATCTGCAGCCACTTTCAGTGAAATGGCCATGGCCAAAGCAGGTTTTCCATATACTACGCCATGCTCACCAAGCAATATAATTTTGCCGGGAGAAATTGCCACGGTCATTCTATTTTTATTTTCTTCCCTGCTTTTCTTTTGATTGGAAGAGTTATTTCCAAAACACCATTTTTCATCTTCGCCTTTGCGTTATCGACGTCTACTTTATATGGAAGAGATATACTCCTGTAAAAAGAATAGCTTCTCTCACTCACAATAT
Organism: Thermoplasmata archaeon; assembly: GCA_021163175.1. Classification (GTDB taxonomy): domain Archaea; phylum Thermoplasmatota; class E2; order UBA202; family JdFR-43; genus JAGGXW01. The sequence continues at coordinate 1,082 of JAGGXG010000003.1, read as the reverse complement.
ATTTTCCCTCTTTTCTCCTTTCCCTGCTTGCCTTAACCTTTACATAATCTTCCCCTATTTCAAGCTCAACATCCTTTTTTGAAAAACCCGGCAAATCTATTATAACGAGGAGTTCCTTTTCCTTTTCTATTATATCATAGGAAGGCATTCTTTTTACGCCCATCATCTGCTTAATTTCTTCAAACTCCTTTTCCATTCTATCTATAATATCCTGCAGCTTCATATTTTTATAAGAAAGGCGATATTTATTCCTTTTCTATAATTTTCTTGAAATTCATGAAATGTAAATTGGCAAGCACAATACTTATAAAATAGTTACATATACTTGCTTCTAATGAGAAGGAAAAAGACGAACCCACAGCTCATAAAAACCATAGAATTCCTGTATAAAGCAGCGGAAAAATACAATGCAGCAGTGTGGAAAGCCATCGCCAAAAAACTTGAGAAGCCCTCACGTAATTGGGCTGAGATAAATGTAGGGAAGATAACAAAGCATCTGAAGGAGGGAGAGATTGCAATAGTGCCTGGAAAGGTGCTTGGAATGGGAGATGCTGGAAAAATAGAGGTAGCAGCATGGAAATTTTCAAAGCAGGCAAGACAAAAAATTGAAAAGGCTGGGGGTAAATGTTATAGTCTTGTTGAAATTGTTGAAAAATATCCTAATGGAAGTAATGTTCGTATCCTAGGTGGTTAAATGGCTGTGATAGATGCTACAGATGCTCCTATAGGCAGGCTCGCAACCCGCGTCGCCAAGCGTTTACTTGCGGGCGAGGAAATATACATAGTTAATGCCGAGAAGGCTATAATAAATGGGAATAAGGAGGAAATAAGGGAGCGATATTTAAGGAAGCGCAGGATAGGCGGAACAAAAAGAAAAGGTCCATATTTTCCCCGCCTTCCCCACATGATTTTGAAACGCACAGTTCGAGGAATGCTGCCATATCAGCAGCCAAAGGGCAGAAAAGCATATAAAAGGTTGCGTGTATTCATTGGCGTGCCTGAAGAATTGCAGGGAAAAGAGCTCGAAAGATTGCAATTCAAGAAATCAGCAAATTATATAACTTTAAAAGAATTATCTGAAT
>JAGGXG010000080.1 GCA_021163175.1 Thermoplasmata archaeon | reverse complement strand
TAGAAATTGAAGGAGATGATGAAGAAAAAGCAAGGGATAGAATCGAGGCCATGTGCCGCCGCCTCCTTGCGAATCCTGTAATAAATGATTACAAAATTGATATAATAAGAGAAAAATGATTGAGCATCTGCTTAAAAAGGATGGATATGTTTATAGAATTGATTTGTTGAAAGCCAGTGACGAGGAGCTAATTGAAATAAGCAGAAGAATGGGTTTGGCTTTGAATCTGCATGAGATGAAAAAAATAGCTTCATATTTTAAAAAAGAACAACGCCTTCCAACAGATGTTGAACTACAGGCAATAGCGCACGCATGGAGTGAGCACTGCTGTTATAAATCATCGAAACCACTGCTTCGGAAATTTTTATACAAAATAGGGAAGGATAAAGTTGTTGTGAGAGAGGATGCAGGAGTTGTTGAATTTGACTCCCACCACTATTATGTTGCTGCCTTAGAAAGCCATAATCATCCTTCTGCCATAGAACCATATGGAGGAGCTGCTACAGGCATAGGAGGCATAATAAGAGATGTTCTGTGCATGGGGGCGAAGCCAATTGCTTTGATCGATCCTCTTTTCTTTGGGGATCTGAACATTGGCCACGATGAATTGCCACATGGAATAAAGCATCCCCGCTATTTATTCAAGAGAGTTGTTGAGGGAATAAGAGACTATGGAAACAGAGTTGGTATTCCTACTGTAGCTGGCACCGTATATTTTCATCCTCGCTACACCCAAAATTGCCTCGTCAATGTTGGATGCATCGGGATAGTTGAAAAAGAAAAAATGATAAGGAGCAGGGTAAAAAATGCAGGCGAAGTTTACATATATGCTGGAGGGAAAACAGGAAGAGATGGAATACATGGCGTTACTTTTGCTTCAGAAGAGCTGAGGAAAGAGAGCGAGGAGGAATCGATGACAGCTGTCCAGCTTGGCGATCCGATAACAAAAGAGCCTCTCATTCACGCCGTTTTGGAATGCAACGAGCGTGGCTTGATAGAAGGAATGAAGGATATGGGCGGCGGCGGGCTTTCATGTGCTGCAAGCGAGATGGCTTATGCCGGCGGGCTGGGGGCAGAGATATGGCTGGATAGGGTTCCATTGAGAGAGCCGAATATGGAGCCATGGGAGATATGGATTTCAGAGAGCCAAGAAAGGATGCTCCTTTCTGTAAAGCCTTCGAATGTGGATGAAGTGCTGAAAATTTTCGATGACTGGGATGTTGAAGCAGTCGTCATTGGAAAAATTGTGGAAGGAGGAAGAATAAGGGTATATTACAAAGGGCAGCTTGTTGAAGATGTGGATTTAGCTTTCAGGGTGGCAGGGATTGAATATGAAAGGGAATGGAAAAAGCCGGTTATCAATGAAAGCTATGTGGATTTCGAAATGCCCGATTTGCAGGAAGCGTTTTTTAAAATTATATCCTCACCAAATGTGGCAAGCAGGGAATGGGTCATAAGGCAGTATGATCATGAAGTGAAAGGAGGAAGCGTTCTGAAACCATTGCATGGCTTTCCATATGAAACGCATACAGATGCTGCAATAATAAAGCCTTTGAGAGATTCATTTAAAGGGCTTGCAATAACCACGGATGTGAATCCCCATTACACAAGCATAAATCCATACTGGGGAACAGCTTCCGCGATAGATGAAGCAATTCGCAATTTAGCAAGCGTCGGCGCAAGAATAGATGCATTTCTGGATTGTCTTAACTTTGGAAACCCTGAAAAGCCAGAAAGAATGGGAGAGTTTTATGAAAGTGTGAGGGCATTACATGATTTTGCTTCCCGCCTCGGCATTCCATTCATTTCTGGAAATGTCAGCTTTTACAATGAATGGCATGGCATTGCTATTCCTCCTACGCCGACTATAATGGCAATCGGCATAGTAAATGATGTTCGCAAAATAGCAACACCACTATTCAAAAAAGATGGAGATGCAATATATTTAATAGGAGAGACAAAAAGAGAGATGGGAGGGAGTGAATATTACAACGTTATGAAGATAAATGGCGGAATTGTTCCAAGGAGTGATGCAGAGGCAATAAAAAAAGGAATGGAAGCAACGGTGAAAGGCATAGAGAAAGGAATTATAAAAGCTGCACATGATGTTTCAAATGGCGGAATAGCCATCACTATTGCAGAGATGGCAATGGCCGGCAGGGGAGCAAGGATCGATTTGAGTAACATAGCAAAGCTGAGAAGTGATTTCAAGCTTTTTTCAGAGAGCAATACAAGATGGGTTGTTGAAGTTGAAGATGAAGAAGGATTTCATGATGCATTTCAAGGAATTCCATTTCATAAAATTGGGGAAGTTGAAGGAGATGGAATTGTAATATATGATAAGGGAAAGAAATTGATTGATTTGTCGGGGCATGAAATAACGGAAGCATGGAAAAGTTTTTCCCGTAGCTTATAGGCATCCAGTCAAAGTTGAGCCATGGAATTATCATTCCTTTTGAAATCTCTATTCCAAATACTGGTTTTGAAATCCTGAAACGCCAGTTACTCCAGTAATTGCGGAGCCATAAATTTAAAGCAGAATTTATGAAAAATGCATGCATGCTCTGCTTTTTAATAAATTCATTCCCCATAATTTTATTTCTGTTTGATGCCAGAAGAAGCAAATTCAATGTGTTTTGCAATGAATTATTTTTGATTTCAATTTTTTTGGATGAGAATAATAAAATGCCTATTATGGCATCGTTAACATCATTGTCCAAAATTTTTCCTTTTATTGCCATATATAATGTGATTCCATTTTCTTCGATTTCATCGCTTCTTATTTCATTTCCCAAAATTGAGAGGTTCGCTGAAATTGCTGCATATATGGAATAAAAGTTGTTATGGAAAACATTATTTGAGATGATGCAATCCTTTGATTGCATTAAAGCTATTCCATATCCATTTTTTTGTTTTTGTCCTCCTGTTTCAATATAGCCGGAAATATTAATGAGTTTATTTCCGTTCATCTCTATTGCCTGAGTAACCACTGCAATTGCACCATTATCACTATTGCCCATAAAATTTTCTTTAACGGAAATGTTTTCAGCATATAGTATCGCTATTCCAATTGCAGTTGAGCCATTATAATGGCCTACCATCTCATATCCAGAAATATTGAACAATTTATTTTCCTCAATGCTGTTATTTTTTGAGAAAATTATTGATATTCCACCAAAATTTGCATTCTCAATAAAATTTTTCTTAACTATGCTATCATCGCAAAATTCCAGGATTATGGCGGTGCCGGTAGAATATGCTCCTCTCTCCTTTCTTACACCGCATACATTCAATATTTTGTTATCCGTGATAACGCATTTTTTCGAGAGAGACATTGCAACGCCTGTAAAATTTGTTGAATTTATCACATTGCCTTCGATGCTTACACCATACGAATAACCAGCAATGATAGCGGCGCCCGCTGGCGTGGCAATATCATTCATCACTATGGTTCCTGTAATGTTGTATATTCTGTTTTTACTTGCTTCAATATTTTTTGATGATACTATCTCTATTCCTATTCTATCTCCATTTTTTATTGAATTGTTCACTATTTTGAAATTTTCGCATTGCTGAACTATTATGCCAGTTCCATTTATTTCATTTCCAGATATGATGGAATCGAATGATGAAACTGAAAGCATTGCCATATCCTTTGATTCTATTTTATTTCCATTTATTGTATTGTTGCTTGAATATTTCATAAAAATTGCAGTGCATGGATAGCTTCCCATTCAAGGTGGAGAAAACATTTTTCTCAATTACATTATTATTTGATTTATATAGCGAGATGCCATTTCCAAACTCTATTTTATTCCCCACTATGCAATTTCCATTCGATGTGATGTATATAGAGGCATATGAATAACCTGAATTCCTTATTGTGAAATTTTTTATTGTAACATTGCTGGCATTGATTCTAACAACAAATCCTTTATGACAGCCATCTATTATCGTTGTTTCTCTATTTTCCCCGATCAATGAGATGCTTTTATTGATATAGAGATTTTCTTTATACACTCCAGGATACACAAAAATTGTATATCCTGGTGGGGCGGCGTTGATGGCAGCTTGTATGCTTGAATAATTTCCTTCGCCATGCCCGCCTACATATAAAACATTGTTATATGAATAAACTTTATTTTGAGGCATAATTGCAAAAATAAGGCAAAAAGCCATTATAATAGCCAAACTCTTCATTTTACCTCCAAAAATATAATGGAGGAAACTAAAAATATTTTCGCAATGTTTTTTAAATATGCATTTATAATAACATGAAAAAGTTAATT